>CAYSBE010000007.1:0-10431 GCA_964429245.1 uncultured Bifidobacteriaceae bacterium
AAAAAACACCCCGAGCGTGTGCATTCATTGATTCTTACAGGAAGCTCAGGCTTATACGAAAATGCTTTTGGCGCCTCGTATCCACGCAAAGGAGATAAAGAATATTTGAGAAAAAGAATTGAGGTGACCTTTTTCGACCCGGCATCAACAACGGATGAATTGGTGGATGAGGTGTATAATACCATTCAGGATAAAGGAAAGGCACTGCGTATATTAACGATGGCAAAATCTGCCATCAGGCACAATATGCGCAAAGATATTCCGGGATTTACCTTGCCGGTATGCCTCATTTGGGGCAAGCAAGATACGGTTACACCGCCCGAAGTGGGAGAGGAATTCCATCAGTTGATGCCCAACTCAGAGCTACATTTTATTGACCAATGCGGACATGCTCCCATGATGGAGCAGCCACAGCAATTTAATGCGATTGCATCTACTTTTTACGAAAAATTATTTCAAAACAAATGATAGCTGCCGAATTAATAGATGTCGGTATTTTACCGCTTAAACTGAATGATACGGTAGAGGTAGCATTGCACCTGTTGCAGGATGCAGGGGTGGAAGCATTGCCGGTAGTGGAAGACAAAAAATTGCTCGGCACGATTAGGTATTCAGATATTGCAGAAGAAAAAAGCAAACAAAAAATTCAGCAATTTATCAGTATTACCAATATTCCCTCTGTATTTCACAATACGCATATGTTGCAACTTTTACCCTTGTTTGCGCAGCAAAAATCATCCTTATGTACTGTTGTCAATCAAGAAGAGGAGTACCTAGGTGTGATTAAACTAATTGATATGGTATCGGCCCCTGAGATACAAGGATTGAATATGCCTGGTGCCATTTTTAGTATACTTTTACAACCCAATGATTATAGCCTTTCGGAAATATCCAGATTGGTAGAGGGAAATGATGCGAAAATTGTTTATTTATCGTTAAGCCCTGCAGTTAATCAGCCAGGAAGTTTGTTACTCACCCTAAAACTTAATATCACGCATGTAAATAAGGTATTAAGTGCTTTTGAAAGATTCAAATATCAAGTGCTATCGGTACACAATGCCGAACCTACTCATGATGATATCGAATCTAAATACAAATACCTGATTCATTATTTACATTATTAGTTCACTCATGAACATTGCTATTTTTGGTAGGGTATTTAAACACAGCAGCGCAGCATTCATGCAAACCTTGTTTGATGAGTTGAAAGCAATGGGGGTAAGTTATTGTACCGAAGATGTTTTTTTGGCGCAATGTGTGGCAAATAACATCCGCATTTCAAACACCACGTCTTATACAAACAGAGACGAGTTGATGAAATTGCAACCTGATTTTATGATTGTGTTAGGTGGAGATGGCACTATGTTGGATTCGCTGGTGTATGTTCACAGTACAGCCATTCCGGTTTTGGGCATCAATATGGGCCGATTGGGTTTTTTAACAGGAGAAAATCGCAACGACATTGTAAAATTATTGGAACAGTTGCAAAGGGGATATTATACTGTAGAAAAACGCAGCGTGCTAAAATTGGAAGCAGATGCAAACATTTTTGACCAAGCACCTTACGCACTAAACGACTTTGTCATTCATAAAAAAGACTCTTCGTCCATGATGACAATCCATACCTATTTAAATGGTGAGTTTCTGAATTCATATTGGGCAGATGGGCTGATAGTCTCTACTCCTACAGGTTCTACAGGGTATTCCCTAAGCTGTGGGGGGCCAATCTTATTCCCGGGGAGCAACAGTTTTGTGATTACTCCTATTGCACCCCATAACCTTAATGTAAGGCCTATGGTTATTTCCGATGAACATGTTATCTCTTTTGAGGTAGAAGATAGAAGCACATCGTTTTTAGTGACCTTAGATTCACGTTCCGAAACAATTTTTTCCACAGTCAATTTAGCTATACGAAAGGCAGAATATCAGTTTAGTTTGCTGAAATTTCATGAAGAAAATTACTTGCACACATTAAGGAAAAAATTAATGTGGGGAATTGACAACAGAAACCTATAATTGTAAAAAGTTTATCTCTTCTTTTGTCTATATGAACCACTTTAAAAAACTCATAGTAATTCTATCTTTTACAGCCAATACTGCCTTTGCCCAATCATGGGAAATTGGTGGTATGGTTGGTCTTACCGGTTATTACGGGGATGTAAATAATGAGATTTTTGTCAATCTGAATACATTTAAACAAATGCGTGGGGGTGTGTTTGGTTTTGCAAGATACCATGCAGCTGAACGCCTTGCGATTAGAGCCAACGTTGGATTTTTAAGAATTGCGGGAATTGATTCACTCTCAAGCAGTAAATGGCAAGTTGCGCGAAACCTAAATTTCTACTCTGATCTTTTTGAAGCCTCATTGCAGTTTGAATTAAACCTATTGCAAGACAGGGCTAAGGGAAAGAGAATTGTTAACCGTACCATTCCTTACATATTTGGAGGTATCGGTTTTACATATTTTACACCCAAAACTTTTTATAGGGGAAGGGAATTCAACCTAGCCGAGTTAAATACCTCTGGTATTGATTATAGCCAAACAACGTATAATATACCAATTGGCTTTGGACTAAGAACTTATCTTTCACCAAATTGGATACTCGGATTTGAAGCAGGAGTCCGCTTAACGGGTACTAGTTGGTTAGATGATATTAATGGCACGCAAAGCCGCTACCCTAATCCGAATTCACTTGGAAGTCAAGATGCAAGAATAGCATATGACAGAAGTACAAAAAATCCACCCGAGATGCCACCAGGTTCTATACCAGGTACTTGGGGAATACCAGGTCGCCAACGTGGAAAAATTGATGGCAATGATATGTATTATATCATAGGAATTACCATGAGCTATAAGTTCGGTAACGTTACCTCACGAAGATTCCAAGGCAAAGTAATGCGTTGCCCACGTTTCTATTAAAGATTTCGTTAAAATTTTTCTTTTTTTTCGCATTTTAACATTTTTGGCTATATTGGCGCGTTAAATGAATGTGAAAAATAAACTAATCAACCTGTTTTATATCCTGCTTTTTGCAGCGATTTTGCCATCAAACGCGTTGAATGCACAATTTTTTGAAGGTGGCTTACTATTAGGCGGCTCTAACTATATAGGAGATTTGAGCGGAAAAGTAATGAATATTGGTACCACCAGACCAGCAGCAGGAATTTTATTAAGATACAATATCAATCAACGTTTCACGGTAAAAGGTTTTATGGGATATGGCCGCATTCTAGGAGCCGATTCGCTTTCAACAGTTGAATACCATAAGAAAAGAAACTTGAGCTTTTATTCTGATGTATGGGAATTCTCGGCACAAATGGAATTTAATATTTTGCCTTATAGTTTTAAACGTTATGCAAAGAAGCCTTTTGTACCATATGTATTTGTTGGGATAGGAGTCTTTAATTTTAACCCCACAGCAACTTATCAAGGAAAAAATTACGAACTTCAACCATTAGGAACAGAAGGTCAAGGAACGACACAATATAACGACCGTGAAAAATATATGCTTACACAGTTTTGTATTCCGTTTGGATTAGGTGTTAAGAAAAGAGTGTCAGACAGATGGACTGTAGGCTTGGAAATAGGGGCACGATATACCTTTACCAATTACTTGGATGATGTAGGTGGAACCTATGCTAACCAGCAAATTGTGTCACGTGGGAATGGAGAAATTGCCGGCATATTATCAGATCGCAGTGCGGAACAAACAGGTGGCGACCCTTTGTTTAAAGAAGGAGACAGCCGCTCAAATAAGAGTATTGATGTAAATGATATCTATTTTTTTGGAGGTATCTCGGTCACGTTTAGGTTGAAGAAAAAACTGCAATGTCCGTCATTTAAATAATGAAAAAGCTTAGCTCAATCATATTTATTCTAGCTGTTTTGATAGGTAAATTATCATACAGTCAACACTTTGAACCAGGTTTGCTGCTTGGGGCTTCAAACTATTATGGTGATCTTGCCCCAAATCCGGTACTAAGCGAAACCCATGCTGCATTTGGTGGATTTGCCAGACTAAATATGTCCAGCTCATTTGCTATCACATTTAACCTGATATCTACGACCATTTCAGGGGATGATAAAAATTTTGAAGCCAATAAAGTTCGCAACCTCAACTTCAAAACATCACTTACTGAATTTTCAGGGGTTGTAGAATTTAATTTTTTTAAATTTGGGGTAGATGTGAATGACAAGCGACACACACCATATGTGTTTTTGGGACTATCATTTACTCAATTTAATCCCACAGCAAATTATGTAGGGCAAACCGTTCAACTTAGGAATATTCGCACCGAAGAAACCCAATATTCTCTTTTTGCGGTTACCATTCCTATGGGAATTGGATACAAATGGCAATTTGATAAACACTTTGCACTAAATTGGAATCTTGGTTTTCGTAGGTCATACAGCGATTACCTGGATGATGTAAGTACCGTTTATCCTGATAGCTATGAAAATATTCAAAGCAAAAAAGGATCAATGGTAGCAGTGGCTACCGACCCTTCGGGTTTAGAAACCGGCTTGCCTCTAAGTGAAAAAGGATACCAGCGTGGAAATGCAGATTTTACCGATTGGTACATAGTAAGTACGGTAAGCATCAGCTATCGTTTTTATAAGCGTTTGAAGTGCCGTAGATTTTATTAATTTCGCACCGCTGAGTTTGGCGAAAGGCATGAGCTTAAAAGATAAAATTGATTTAGAAAAATTACCTGCTCACATTGCTGTGATAATGGATGGGAATGGACGATGGGCCAAAGGAAGAGGCAAGTTCCGCATTTTCGGGCATCAGCATGGTGTTAAGTCTGTAAAAGAAATATCGGAAGGTTGTGCCGAATTGGGTATTAAATACCTAACACTTTATGCGTTTTCTACTGAAAATTGGAGCAGACCCAAATTAGAAATCAATGCATTAATGGAATTGCTTGTATCAACAATACGCAGTGAAACCAAAACATTGATGGAAAACAATATAAAGTTGGAAACTATTGGGAACCCTAATGATTTGCCTGATAAATGCCGGAAAGAATTGGCAGAAGCAATTGAAGAAACCAAAGGTAATACACGAATGACGCTTATTTTAGCGTTAAGCTATAGCTCACGATGGGATATGGTAAATGCGATAAAAAATATAACTCAACAGGTACAATCCGGAAAACTCAATGAGGGTCAAATTAATGAGCAAATCATTAGCCAGAACCTTACAACGGCCACATATCCCGACCCTGAATTGATGATACGAACCAGTGGCGAGCACCGAATCAGTAACTTTTTATTGTGGGAAATGGCATATACTGAACTGTATTTTACCAATAAACTTTGGCCTGATTTCCGCAAGCCTGATTTATACGAAGCCATAATCGATTTTCAAAACCGGGAAAGAAGATTTGGAAAAACCAGCGAGCAAGTTGCACTATCAAATGAGGCATAATAGGTTTCTTACACATATCGCATTCTTTTTATTACTGACACCGCTCAGTTTACTAGCTCAGGAGCAAGACACCGCTGCACTTACCCAGCCCAGAATCGATACCCTCAATATCAAGATTATTGATTACGATTTCCCCCAAACCTATATACTTGAAGAAGTAGTTATTACCGGAACTAGTTTCTATGATAAAAATGTGCTTGCTGTATTGTCGGGCCTTACACCCGGTCAGAAAATAAAAGTACCCGGAGAAGATATTTCAAAAGCCATTAGCAGTTTGTGGAAGCAAAAACTTTTTGATGACGTAACTATACGCGTAATGGCAATTGAAGGGGATAAAATAACACTCGAAATAAGTGTTAAAGAAAAACCAAGATTATCTACCTTTTCAATTAAAGGTTTAAAAAAATCACAAGCCAATACCCTTCGTGAGGAAATTACGTTAAAAGCAGGTCAAGTAATTACAGATAACTTGCTTTCCAATACACGTTACGAGATAAAAAAGTACTACAGCGAAAAAGGATACCTGGATGCCACAGTAGCGTTTGAACAAGTAACAGACGATATTAATAAAAATACGGCCAAGCTAAAGCTAACCATCGACAGGGGCGTAAAAATTAAAATTCAAGATGTCAATTTTGAAGGCAATACGGCCCTTACCAGTGCACAGTTAAGGAAGTTGATGAAAGATACCCGTCCTAAGCGATACCTCCTAGCCAAATCTAGATTTGAAGAAGAAAAATACAATGACGATAAACAAAAAGTACTTGCCAAATACCTTTCAATGGGTTACAGGGATGTCAATATTATTACAGATTCCATCTACAGGCATGACGATAAAACAATAGGGATATTTATTCGTATTGATGAAGGTAGCAAATATTTCTTCCGTAAAATACAATTTATTGGCAATACAAAATACAGCGTAGAAGAACTCAATGCCATTCTTCGCATTGTTCCGGGTGATGTGTATGACCAATCAAAGTTGGATTCCAGGTTGCACATGAACCAAAACGGACTTGATATCAGTACACTGTATATGGATGACGGGTACTTGTTCTTTAATATTAATCCGGTAGAAGTTTTGGTAGAGAACGACTCCATAGATTTAGAAATTAGAATCAATGAAGGAGAACAGGCCCGTATCAATAAAGTAATGGTAACGGGTAATACCAAAACCAGCGACCATGTTATCATGAGGGAATTGCGAACCAAACCGGGTCAGCTGTTTAGCCGATCTGATATTACACGTTCATTGCGCGAACTGGCACAAGTAGGGTATTTTAACCCGGAAGCACTAAACGTAAATCCGGTACCACATCCGGAGAGTGGTACCGTAGATATTGAATATATTGTTGAAGAAAGACCAAACGACCAAATTGAACTTTCGGCAGGGTGGGGTGCACAATCAATTGTAGGTACGTTGGGTCTTACGTTAAATAACTTTTCAACCAAAAGATTTTTTAATAAAGATGCATGGAGCCCCATTCCTTCAGGTGATGGACAGCGGGTTTCATTGCGTGCACAAACCAATGGAACATTTTTTCAATCATACAGTGCATCATTTACAGAGCCTTGGCTTGGAGGAAAGAAACCAATATCACTTACCGTATCGGTTTTTCACTCCATACAAACCAATGGATATGCCAAAGGTAATCCGTTACGCACCCAATTACTTACCTCAGGTGTGAATGTTGGATTGGGAAAACGTTTAAAGTTTCCGGATGATTTTTTTGTCTTGCAATCACAGCTTATTTTCCAGCGCTATACAAACTATACCAACGTCTTAGGACAAAGTTTTCTGTCTATCATCCCCGAAGGAGTATCAAACAGTTTAAGTATGAAACTCATACTTAGTAGAAATTCTACCGATCAATTAATTTACCCAAGGGCCGGTTCAAATATTTCCATGTCAGTTCAGTTCACTCCTCCATATTCACTTTTAAATGGGAAAGATTATTCAAAAATGGACTTTGGGGAAAAAACCCAGTGGCTTGAGTTTCATAAATGGAAATTTGATGCCTCGTTTTTTTCAAAACTTGTGGGAAACTTAGTATTAATGACAAGGGTAAATGTTGGGATGATAGGTCGCTATAATTCACAATTGCCATATACCCCATTTGAGCGATTTTGGTTAGGAGGAGCAGGATTGGTTGGATTTAACCTTGATGGTCGTGAGCTCATCGCACTTCGAGGATATGCAGATAACTCGCTTACACCTGTGGTACCTGACCCTAATACGGGCGCAATAGTTCGTTCGGGAGGTATTATATACAACCGCTATACCATGGAGTTGCGTTACCCTATTTCATTAAATCCACAGGCAACGGTATATCCTTTGGTATTTTTGGAAGCAGGAGGAGCTTGGTCCAATTATGATGCCTTTAATCCGTATGATATTTTCCGGTCATCAGGTGTGGGCATAAGGGTGTTTCTTCCGATGTTTGGATTGCTTGGACTTGATTATGCTCGAGGATTTGACAGGGTACCCTTTTTCCCAAATGCGAATATTCCACAGTTTCACTTTATTCTTGGTCAGCAGTTTTAAATTCATTTTATACCATATCAACTTTTAAGCCGTTATTTTCACCAACTCAAATGAATCTGATTAAATGAAGAAATTACTATTTATCTCAATACTTGCTATTATCTCTTCATTGGGTGCAAAAGCACAAAAATTCGGTTATGTAGATACCGAATATATTCTGGATATGATGCCTGAATACCGATCAGCCCAAAAACAATTGGATATGATGGCAGAAGATTGGCAAAAGGAAATGGATAAAATGCAGGAAGAAATAGACAGGATGTACCGTGACTTAAAGGCGGAAGAAGTGTTGCTTACCGAAGATTTAAGAAAAAAACGCGAGTCGGAGATAAAAGAAAAAGAAAAAGCTTTGAAAGATTTCCGCAACCAAAAATTTGGTTACAATGGCGAATTATTTAAGAAAAGACAGGAGTTGGTTAAACCCATACAGGATAAAATATTTATGGCAGTGCAAAATGTTGCGAAAAAGAACGCCTACGACTTTATATTTGCCAAATCAGGTGAAATGATTATGCTATACTCAAATGCAAAATACGATCGGAGTGATGAGGTACTTGCTGAAATGGGGGTAACAGTTAACAAAGGCGCCAAAGACGATAACAAAACAAAAACGAATAAATGATGAACAAAACCAAAAACCTATTACTTGCAGGGCTACTGTCGCTGGCAGGTTTATTTACAGCTCAAGCACAACACAAGTTTGGCTACATTGAGTTTCAGTCTCTTTTGGTAGAAATGCCTGAATACAAAAAAGCCAATACCGATATGGAAGCTTATGGCAAGCAATTTCAGGATCAGTTGCGCACCATGTCAACAGAGTTGGATACTAAATATAACGACTACCAGAAGAATGAGGCAAAAATGCCCGAAGCAATTAAAGAACTGAAACAAAAAGAATTAAGAGATATGCAAATGCGTATTCAAGAATTTCAGGAAACCGCTCAGGAAAAAATTCGGGATAAAGAAACCGAGTTATTGAAGCCAATTATTGAAAAAGCCAAAAAAGCAATTGCTGATGTAGCCAAAGAAAATGGGTATGCCTATATATTTGACTCAAGTCCGGGTACACCGCTATTGTACAAGCCGGAAGGTGATGATGTAATGAAATTGGTGATGAAAAAATTGGGTATTGTAGCAGCTCCTGCCACGCCAGCACCGGTTCAGAAATAGGTTGATGTAAAACCATAAGATTGTAGCAGCCCCTCTGTGTACAGCATAGAGGGGCTGAGGTATTTATAATCAGTTATGTCTGGGATTTGTTGCTTTTAGTACTGCAAATAATTCGGGTAACGTATCCATGCTGATAGGTGAACGACACCAATATGTTTTGAGACCGGCAGCCTCAGCCCCACGGATATTTACTTTGCTGTCATCAATAAATAGGCACTGTTCCGGTTCCAAGTTAATTTGACGACAAATATATCGATAGCAAGCTGTATCGGGTTTGCGCAAACCTATTTGATACGAGTAGAAAATGGTATCAAAAAGATTGTTCCATGTTTCAACACCATGCGTATGTTCCAGCGTTTTATAAAATTCCTGCATGTGTAAAGCATTGGTATTACTAAGTAAATATACTTTCACATGTTTTCGAAGCTTTCGAATAATTTCCAGCCTGTCTTTGGGCAAATCCAAAATCATAGCATTCCAAGCTGCATCAATTTGTTCGTCAGATATTTGGCCATGTAGTTTGGTTTTCAATATGAGCCTAAACTCTTCAACCGACAGCCGTCCTGTTTCAAATTCATTAAATATCGGCATCTCTGAATGTACATCCTCAAGTTCAAGTCCCAATCGCTTAAACGCCCTTAAGGTTTTTTCCTGGTCAATGTTTAAGATTACTCCGCCTAAGTCAAAAATGATTGCTGATATTTTAGTCATTACATTTGTATAACAAAGGGTAAAAATATATGTTTGCACCCCACAAATCAATTAGATTTCAATTGTTTTGTTAATGCATGGAGCAATCCATCGGGCCCTTAGCTCATTCGGTTAGAGCATCTGACTCATAATCAGGGGGTGGTTGGTTCGATTCCAACAGGGCCCACAAATTTATCCCCAATAATATTGTTGGGGATTTTTTATGCATTACTGCTACATCATATATAGTCCATCCTTGGATAAATATTATGTCGGGGAGACAGTAGACCTGATGTTGCGTATTTCACAGCATAAATCATCAACATTTAAAGGTGCTTTTACAACAATTGCGAAAGATTGGGAATTATACTTAGAGATACGTTGTGAAGATATATCAGAGGCAAGGAAATTGGAAAGCTTTATAAAAAGAATGAAAAGCAGAAAATTCATTGAACGCATAAAAAATGATGAAACGATTTTAATTGAAATTAAAGCGAAGTTGAGAACATAGAGGGGGTGGTTGTCCCGAAGCTTCGGGACGATTCCAACAGGGCCCACAAATTTATCCCCAATAATATTGTTGGGGATTTTTTA
>CAYSBE010000007.1:10531-39772 GCA_964429245.1 uncultured Bifidobacteriaceae bacterium
TTAAAGCGAAGTTGAGAACATAGAGGGGGTGGTTGTCCCGAAGCTTCGGGACGATCCCAAGTGGGCCCACTACCGAACCTTCGGGATAATTCCCCAATACAAAAGTGTAGGGGATTTTTTATGCAAAAAAAGCCCCTACACAACATGTGAGGGGCTTGAATTAAAAGGCAACCAAAATTTAGTTTTTCTTGCCTCCAATCATCATCAGCTCGTTTACTACAATTTCAGTTGTGTAGCGTTTGTTGCCATCTTTATCCTGATAGGTGCGGCTGCTAAGTTTGCCTTCAATGGCAATTTCGCTTCCCTTTTTAAGGTACTTTTCAAATAGCTCGGCTTGTTTGCCCCATGCAATCACATTATGCCAATGGGTGTCTTCTACTTTCTCGCCTGCCTCATTCCGATATACCTCGGATGTTGCAATGGAGCATTTGGCAAATGATTTTCCCGATTCAAGTTTTTTAACATCAGGATTTTGACCTAAACGGCCAATTAGTCGTACGGAGTTACGTAAATTGTTCATGATTTTTTTAATTAAATGGTTTTAAATTGATTTTACTTTTCACATACCACAGCTCTGCATCTTGCTTGGCGCCTTGGTGCAAATGCGGCAACCGGTGTATGTCATCATTTCGAGTTTTTGTTTGTGTCGAAATGACGATGCAAAGATTGGCCAACCACAAAAACGGAGTCGTATGGCTTTCGTTTACTTTCGATAAAAATCGATTACAACCGTTTGTACATGGTAAAAGTTCTGCTTTATCTTAGACGTTATAAGTATAAATTAAATGAAGGATGAAATAATACTGTATTAACAAACTATATCGTAATATTGCAATATTAAATTTTGCAAATGGGAGCCACCAAAACCGAACATTTTACCGAAAAACAAAATAGCATAGCCTCGCTTGCCAAAGCATTAGGACATCCGGCAAGGGTAGCCATTATTGATTACCTGCTTTCGGTGGATGCTTGTATTTGTAGCGATATCGTGAATGTAATTCCGCTGTCACAGCCAACGGTATCTCAACACCTCAAAGAGCTTAAAAATGCCGGTCTTATAAAAGGAGACATTGAGGGTAACACAATTTGCTATTGCATTGATGAAAAAGCAATCGGCACTTTGCAAAAATATTTTGCACGTATTGAAACCAATTTAGACAAGAAACATAAAAAGTGTTGCTGATTGATAAAAGGAAAATAAATTAAGAAATATGAATATTGAACAGGTAAAAAATCAATTGAAATCAATTGATGAAGTAAACTTTGAATTGGAAAACGGAACAATGGTTCCTGCACATTTTCACATTACCGAAATAGGGGTTGTTACCAAACACTTTATCGACTGTGGCGGGACAATCAGGACAGAAAAAGTTGTAAATTTTCAGTTATGGAATGCCAATGATATTGACCATCGGCTGAAACCCGAAAAACTGCTCAACATCATCAAGCTTTCTGAAGAAAAACTTGGATTGACCAACTTGGAAATTGAAGTGGAATATCAAGCAGAAACAATTGGGAAGTACGGTTTAGAATTTAATGGGAAAAATTTTGTCTTGGTTTCTAAACATACTGCTTGTTTAGCTGAAGACAGTTGCGGTATACCTAAAGAGAAATTGAGAGTCAACCTTTCTACATTGGCTACGGGCAATACATGTACTCCAGGTGGAGGTTGCTGTTAATTTCACAAATATGTCAGCAAATCACTGTGCACCCGTAGCAGATAGAAAAAAACTTAGTTTTTTAGATCGTTTTCTAACATTATGGATATTTATTGCCATGATGGTCGGTGTGTCAATTGGATATTTTATCCCATCGAGCAAAGATTTTATCAATTCATTTTCATCAGGAACAACCAATATTCCCTTAGCTATTGGATTAATATTGATGATGTACCCACCACTGGCAAAGGTGAAGTATGAGCAGATGGGAGAGGTTTTTAAAAATACAAAAGTGCTTGGTGTATCCTTGCTATTAAATTGGATTGTTGGTCCTATACTGATGTTTTTTTTGGCATTAATTTTTTTACAAGGATATCCTGAATACATGATTGGATTAATCTTGATAGGATTGGCACGCTGTATTGCGATGGTTGTAGTGTGGAATGATTTGGCTGATGGTAATAGGGAATATGCTGCAGGCCTAATTGCATTAAATAGCATTTTTCAGGTACTGCTGTACAGTTTTTATGCGTACGTTTTCATCACCATACTCCCTCCCGTTTTCGGTTTCACCGGGTTTGATGTAAATATAGAAATAGCACAGATTGCTGAAAGTGTAGGGATATACTTAGGCGTTCCATTTGCATTGGGCATTATTAGTAGATACGCATTAATTAAATACAAAGGAGAGCAATGGTTCCAAGAAAAATATGTCCCGATAATCTCTCCCATTACATTAGTTGCTTTGTTGTTTACCATTGTAGTGATGTTTAGTTTAAAAGGTGAACTCATCGTGCAAATACCAATGGATGTTATTCGTATTGCAATTCCACTTGTTATCTATTTTATTGTGATGTTCGTTGCAAGTTTTTTTGCTGGAAGATATTTTGGTGCAGATTATTCAAAGAGCACATCTATCGCTTTTACGGCAACCGGAAATAATTTTGAGTTGGCTATTGCAGTTGCGATTGGTGTGTTTGGAATCAACAGCGGACAAGCTTTTGCAGGTGTTATCGGGCCACTGGTAGAAGTGCCAGCCTTAATTGCTTTAGTTAATGTAGCATTTTGGTTTAGGAAAAAATATTATACGGCACATCATTAATCAATAAACAATCTATTCGTATGACAAAAATTGCATTGTTCAGTGATATTCATTCCAATCTTCCCGCATTGGAAGCATTTTTCAAAGATATTGAAATAACAAAACCTGACTCCGTATACTGCTTAGGCGATTTAGTGGGATACAATATTTGGCCCAATGAAGTGATCAATGAAATTAGGAAAAGAGGCATTCCCACTATAGCAGGTAATTATGATTTCGGTGTTGGAAGAGCATCTGATGATTGTGGCTGTGCTTATAAATCAGAAGAAGAAAAAGCAATGGGAGCACAATCAATAGCACTCACTAATCAATTGGTGAAACAGGATGAAAGGCATTATTTGCGCACACTACCTGCACATATTCAATTGGAATATCAACTTAATAGCGATAATTTATTTTTATTAATGGTTCATGGGAGTCCACGCAAAATAAACGAGTATTTATTTGAAGACCGAGATGAGAAGAGCATGGTTAGAATAATGGAAACTTCGAATGCCGATATCATGTTTTTTGGACACACGCACAAACCATATCACCGAATTTTTGAATATGAAGTCGAAGGGAAAAAGGCCTATCGTCATGCAATTAATTTGGGGTCAATTGGTAAACCAAAAGATGGTGATGCTAGAGGATGTTATGTCTTGATTACGATGAATGACAATAGTTCGAAATATGATAAAAACAGCATTCATATAGAATTTAAAAGGGTAGCATATGATGTGGAGAGGGCAGCAAAGGCGGTAGAAGAAAGCGTTTTGCCAAATGCTTATGCCGATATGTTGCGCAAGGCTTATTGATTTATAGACTTGCATTAAACACCTTACATTTGGATATAATTCGGCTAAATAAAGTACTATTTAGTTATTGAATCGTATACCTTAACGAGAAGCCACCACTTTGGATGATGGTTTCAAATGAATTGGAAGTGAAAGGAATGGTTTTGCGGTAATCATAGAAAATACGCAGCATAAGCTGTTCGCTAATCATATAATCAATAGTAGGTCGCAATTGGTAAATACGTTGGCCTTGTACCGGGTCAGTAGATTCCCTGTCGAGGTATCGAATGGCAGTAAGTCGCTCCTGAATACTAAAATCAACACGGAAATTGATATCGCTGTCAAGCACCAATCGCCTGCCTCCAGGTGAAAGTAACGGGATGGTTAGTTTGGTGGTACGGTAACCAAATCCAAACACAAATTCATTCCCGCGCTGCTCGGTCAATTGGCTATTGGTGAGTCCTAAGTTCATTGTACGATCACGCTTGTATTCAATTTTGGTTGTCATATTGTTTTTAAATGTTATGTCGATACCAAGAAAAGGTCCCCATCGCTCTACAATGGAAATTTGCCTAATTTGGTATTGTGGGATATAATCACCTGTAAACTGATTTTGACTAACGGTATCATCTTGTAAAATATTTTGAAAACCCGATACGGTATAGTTGGATGTGTACTGATTGTTAATTGAAATATTATTGGCAAATTGTTTTACAAACTCAATTTTACTTAATCCATTATAGGTGATTTTCCAATTGAGGTCAGGAATATTAGGAAAAGCCGTTAGCTTAATATCATTTGGATCTGAACCTCCATATCCGGCAAGAAAAGAAGGGATCAGTACATCCTGTGATGAACGGCTATAACCAATTGGGAACCCGGTACTATCCGGAGAGCCTCCGGGCTTTTCCTGATTTTGTGCCAGTCGGTTGGCAATCGTTAATCGATACTCCTGAAACTGTTTAAAGGCCTCATCACTGTTGAAAGAAGTTTTCCATGCATTGTAAGTTATCGTATACGTACCTGATTCAATAGGTTGGTTTAGATCACCAAACGCATCGGTACTGTCATTGTACCTGAAAATAACTTGTCGTTGTAAACTGTATTGCTTGCTTGCATTCAAATCAATCCTGAAGTCGGGGAATAATTCAAATGTTGCTCGTCCATTCAATTGCTCTCGATATTCTTGCATGTACATTGAGGTAATGCGAGAATCTTTTGACAACCAACCTTTTTCACCTGCTTTAAATCGAAGGTCGGGATCTTGTGCTCCCAAAATAAAATCAATGCCGGGGGCGTTGTTGGTGAAATTGTTTCCAACATATTCAGGGTTATAGATAAAACCAGGCAATACAGTTCCTTCATTACGGGTATAGGATGCATTCAGATTTTTTAAACTGGTAAGCAAGCGAAGTGCTGTAACTAAAAATGGATTGCTCACACTTCCTCCTTCTTTTTCTGCTTTCTCTCCTTTCCCTTCACCTTTACTTACTCCTGCTTCCTTCTCTTCCTTTTTATTTGAAGAAGCAGGTTTATTTAAGTTTTTCAGGATGCTGAATTTGTTGTAGAGCAAAATCATATTGGCATTCAAATTCAGCGTTTGTGTGCGTGCATTTGAGATGGTGTTACCTAAACTATCTGCAGCAGGAGGTGCTTGTTTCCACTGATAGTTTGCCTGATAGGTATAGCTTGAAGTACTGATCCAGTTTAGCTGTCTGATTTTATTAATCGGTATATTGTAGTTCATACGCACAGCTTGGTCAAACTGAACGGTGCGCCCGCCATTCAATAGATTTTTCCAAACGGTATCTCTTTTCTCAGGGGTGCTCTCATCAATTTTTCCCAAGGGTTCATCAATGCGCGAGAGGTTTGTAGCATTGTAATTAAAAGTTAATCCCTTAGAGAAATTGTAGGCAAACTCATAATAGCGTGTCATGGTATACAGCTTGTCATACAAGGGTGGTGTTACACTAAAACCTACATCATTAGGCCGGAAACTGGTTACACCATAGCGCCTGTCAGTTTGCAATCGGAATCCCCATGATTGTGGTTTGAAATACACATTAAAATCTTTGATAAGTTGAAGTTGTTTAGATTTTATTTTCTTGAATGGTTCCCAAGGCTTGTTTTGAAAGCTGTAATTATAGTTCAGCATCATGCCATAATTCTGCAGAATATAATAATCTATCTCCTGGTTTCGCCTGTATATTTCGTTAAAGGTGTAAGTGAAGGAAAAATTTTCAATATCGTATAAATGTGATTTCGAATTTCCAACTTTTGTTTTTCTGATATTGGTGAAGTTGTAACTTCTGCGTGCAGTAAAATCATCTGCTGCTTTGCTGATTTGATCTCTTCGTTCCGGATCGGTTGTTTGGTCAATTTCTTTTTGCAGTTTGGTATCCGGGTTAAGCGGATTGTAGAATGGACGTATTAAGGTATTGCCATATGAGAAGAAGAAAGGGATGGAAATGCCGCTTTTAGCAGGAAAAAATTTGCCCAATTCAATATTGGTTTGCAAATCATATTGATAGCGGTCATCAAGTTGGCGTTGTTGAATTTTTTTATCAATTCCGCCAAACCCTACAGTAGATACCCTACCTGCAAGTTGCAACTGTCCTAGGTCGGCAAGCTTAGCTTGTATGGTTCCCAATGCAGCCCAACCTCCTTGGTTATTAAAATCGGTAACCCGCATTTCATTAAACCAAATTTCAGCACATTTCGGTGCACCATCATCATTGGTTCCGGGTCTGGATTTTGGATTACGAATACCTAGCATCATGACCACTGCATTGCTAAAATCTGGCAAACCTACAACAGTGATATTGGCATTTCCAACTTTTCGGGTATACCTTACCGTAAACGGATAATTTGCATTTGACCGCTCAATTTTGGTATCCACCAAGTCCTCTAATAAGATGGTCATCTCATTGGCAGCAGGCCACACATCTTCGGCTGATGCTCCCGATCGGGATACTTTTAATGGAATTTCATATTCATAATAATTATTGGTAAGGTCGGTACCAATACGGATGAATGCTGTAACTTCATCATCATTCAAGGTTTGGCCTTCGGCATGCACAAACATGCGTAGTTTGCCATATTGCCTTAAATCTAATTTTGTGTTTTTAAATACGGCACGCGCATCACCATCAATTAAGTTACATGCCAAAAGGGAGATGGATTGTTCATTTTGTTGAATAGCTTGAGGAGAGCTAAAGTCAACTTCACGTTGTATACCCGGAGGTACACGATAAGGGATTGGCACTCGGTTGCTGTTCTTCTCAATATTTACTGTTGATACCACAAATTGTGTTTGATCGGCATCATCAGTTGGTTTCGATTCTTTACCTTCTTCCAAAGAATTTAAATACCTACGCCAATCGGCACGAACAAACTGCATGGCCCCAAAACGAAGCACTTGTTCGTTTTCAAATCCCTTCATCACCAAACGAATAAAACGCATGTTTCTGAAGTCTACCACCTGACCTACGCTGCGTTCAAATTCGCGCACAGGTACTTTTATTTGATACCAAACAATATTTCTGGTTGTTCCATTTGGCAAAGGCCCGGTTGAACCAACAAGACTATCTGTTACATAATTTTGACCAACCACCAAACGGTCTTTGCTGATATCAATTCGGTATTGGTAGTATTCTTCAAATTCATTGAGGGTATAATCACGGTTGATGTCTTCCATATCGGGCACGTTGGTAGCCGTTATCGGATACTCTTCAGGAGATTGCCCGTTTGTAGGTGAGTTGCCTTGGTGGTTATTAAATTTCTTGTATCGTTCTAAAATATTTAATGTTTGCTGGTCGTAGTCGGTGCCTAAATAGTAATGATAATCATCACTTGAAGGATCATTCAGTGCATTGTCAAATGCAGGTGTACCGGGTGTTAGTTTGGCAAGGTAAACAGAATCGAACCAAGTTTGCTCTGTTGCATTATCAAAACCATCAAGTCCCACATCTTGCAAATTTCTTGCGTTGGGATCTGCGCTAAATGCAAAATTCACAACCGGATTGGTTGTGGCTCGGCCCCATTTTGAGGCAGCCATTCCTTGTTGGTTGGCAGGGTCAATAGGCAAACCGTTTTCAGCCGAACGTAAGTTGTCACGCAATACATCTTCTGATACGTTACCCAAATGAATGTATAATTGACCGGTATTATTTGGATTTGGGTTGGATGCATAAGGGTCCATCAACCACATTTCAATGTATTCAATATTGGCTGATTCAAAATCAGGGTTATCAATCTTGCGCATGATACCTCCCCAATTGTCTTGTGGGTTGGCAAGAGTACCGTCTGAGTTTACGCCTGTAAATCGATAGTTATATGGTCCTCTTTCGCGAGGGTAAAAAGCCAAATCAAGCGTAGGGATATTGTCGGGCATTCCCTGTTGTATTTGCCTACTTGGAAAAACTTCTTGCACACGTACCATTCTCATTCGGTCGTCAGACAACATATCCTGATCATTTCGGATGTGTTCTGGTGTGAGGTTGTTGGGGAAATAAAATGTGTTGGCAACATTGTACCAGGCAAATCGTCCTCTTCGGTATCCGTACCGCAAGTCATTAATCAGGCTGCCTTCCGGAAACAAATCAGGTAATCCCTGTGGAGTACTTGCCAATACCCAGCCACTTTGTTGTTTGATATCAATCTGTGATTCGGCACCTTCAAAATCATCTAGGTAAGCGGTTCCGTTTTGAGCCAACGAATTTTGTACTCCCGGTATAAGCTTGGCAAACTCTCCCGAAATGGTGATGGTTGAAATTTCTTTGGTTGCATAAAACGGCAGTTTATCCAATGCTTTGGTTAGGAAACGCGACTCTGATTTATAACTGCCATCCAGCCCTATCATCACGTTAGATATTGGCTCTTCACCTAAATTTACTTTAGGTGTAAGCGGCCGTTCATTTAAGTACATAATGGTACCCCCAAGCAACACATCTTTGTTTACCTTATAATCGAATCGCGAACCTATTAGGGATTTTTGTTGCACACTAAAAAGCGCATTGCTTTCGCTTGATACTTTTATAACGGCACCTGAATTTAATAAGCCTGTGTTTAAAATTTTTACCCTACCCAAGTTGTAATCTACTGTGTAGTCAACGTTTTCTGTTAGTGGCGCACCGTTGGCAGTTACCCTTACCGCACCTCTCGGGATATTGGTTGAGTTTAATGAAATTTCACTGCCTGATTGGCCTTGATAAGAACCTCGCAAGAAAAATTTATTGTATTGGGGAAGTTGTATGGCAGCAAAACGTGTTGAATCATACAACTCGTAAAAAGAGTAATAACGAATGGTTTGTTGTGTGCTGTTTCTGAATTTTGAAGTTAAGTAATTGCCAAAAGGCTCCAACATAGGGAAGAAAATTCGACCTTGCTGTGAGTTTACGGTAACACCTTCAATGAAATCGAACAACCCATCTGGTGCTCGTTCATATTGCGTATTCATATTATCCAAGTTAAAAACTTGTATCAATGGTTGACCGGTCAGCAATTGCTCATTTTGTACGGGCAAATAATTTAAATCGGCACCTGATGGGTCATCGGCATACACGATATTGAATTTAAAATCTTTTGCCTGAATGCCGAATGTTCCCAAAGAGTAAACGTTTTTCATCATCAAATCCCATATAGGCAAATCAGGTCGGGTAGTGGGGCCTTTTAGCATTTTGGTAAACAGCACACTTGCCGTTTGCGGATTTTGAGGAATATCTGTTGTAAATTCTCCAACCCTATATGTTCTTCCATTTAGGGTATATTCAAATGCCACCATTAGCACATCATCATTTTGCAACGTTTGGTTTAAGGAAATATATCCCAGTTGTCGGTTGATGGTGTATTCATTTGGTCCAAGCAATCGGGCATAGCTTTGTACCTGATATTGGGAAAGTGGTTCAAGTCGGGTGGTGTTGTAATCATTTACGAGTTCGGTGCGTAAATCAACCGTTGAGCGTAATGCAGCAGTATCCTGATTGATGCCCGTGCGACCGGTGAGGTATAAATATAACTCGTTGGTTAAATTATCGGGCAGCGTATCCAGTGGGTTAAGTTGCCAGTTTTTATTATCTCTACGGCTGGCTTCTCCCATGTCGGTAAATCCGGCTACATCGCGTGCACCTTCAAAAATTCCAGTTCGATTGGTTACCCAAACTTCTACACGGCTAATTACTGCAGGCGATCCCACAATTGGCAAACTTGACAACCAGCGGTCATAATTATCACGGAAAAAGTGGGCAAGGAAAAAGTGGCGGTTTACATCATAGTTGTCTGCTTGAATATTGAAACGGGTACTTTGAGCTCCACCTACAATTTCAGTTTCATTGGTTTGCCCGCGTTGCTGGGTAATGACACTGGTCATTTTTAATCGGCCAAACTGAAATTCAGTTTTGACACCAAACAAACTTTGACTTCCTTGTATGAGTTGAGTTTGTAGCGGAAGACTAACGTTTCCAAGCTCAATTTTTTTTATAATATCGTCTTCTCTGCCACCGTAATCGAGTTTTATCTGGTTTTCAAAATCGAATGTTGCTTCTGTGTCATAGTTGATGTTTACTTTCATTCTATCACCAATACTGCCTTGCACATTCAACTGTATTTTTTGTCTGAAGTCAAATTGCCCAGTAGTTTGCTGTTGAGGTGGCAATTGAGGGTTTCTTATGGTATTGAACAATCCCTGAAAAGTTAGTTCCGCTGTGCCTCGAGGGCGAATATCAATTACTCCTGATCCAAATATTTTTTCAAACACTTTCGGTCCAACTTTCAGTGGGGGAATAATACCCGTACCACTGGTGTAATTATTTGCTTGAGCCCGTTGCCTGAAATACTCTTTGTTTTGGCGTTTGTTTTCTTCTGCCAGCTGTTCCTGTATACTATTAGTAGCTGGAAGTCGGTATTGTTGGGAACCAATTTTTGATGAGTAATTGTATCCGTTCCCTTCTTCATTCAGTTCAATTTTTTCTTTTACAACTGCAGGATCATCTAAATCGAAAGGGTTTGTTGGCTTTCCGCGTTCCCATGGTTTTTTGTCTTTAATCGGGTAAGGTAGTTTGGGTGGCGTATCAACTTGGCCCGAATCGGGAGGCGAAAGTTGCAGCGTGAGATTCCCATTTCTTCTCCATTTCACCGGCAGCGAAGAGGGCGATGCACTCCATACCATACTGATAAATATAGTGGAGAATGAGATAACTGATATGTTTTTTAATCCTGACCTAGACAATCTAGTAGAAGTGCACCATCAAAGAATTTTTAAAGTTTGTTTTACTAATTCCTCCACAGACAAATCAGGAAATTGCTGACGTATTTTGGTGAGGCCTTTTTCTGCTTCGTTTTTATTAAAGCCCAGCATCAATAAAGCAGACAAGGCTTCTTCCGATTTTGAAACGGTTCCGCCCGATAGAAACGATACCGAACCGGATACATCCGATTTATGTATTTTATTCTTCAGGTCAATCACAACTTTTTGGGCGGTTTTTTCTCCTATTCCTTTCACAGTCTTTATTAACGCCCAGTTTGCCGTACTTATTGCTTGGCGAATGTCTGCCGGCTTAAGCGAGGAAAGCATCAGCCTTGCTGTATTTGTTCCTACGCCACTTACCGAAATAAGCAAATTGAACAGCTCGCGCTCATCTTCAGTAGCAAACCCGTATAAGGTGTGGCTATCTTCTTTGATGATTTGCTGAGTGAGCAATTTCAATCGCTCTCCGCTACCCAGTTGCTCATACGTGTGCAATGAAATTTGAATATGGTATCCCACCCCGTTGCAGTCGATGACCACATAGGTTGGGGTTTTTTCCGTAAGCTTACCGTCTATATACGCTATCACAATTCCTGAAAATGCTTAATTTTGGGTTTTTAGCAAGCTGCTAAATTAACAAAAGAATGTAAATTCGTACACCTTGAGAAGAATCAATCATAAATATTTAGCCCTCATTATCAGCTTATTTGTGTTCTCCTTGTCCACTTCAGCTCAATCAGCACCTCCTGACGGGCCTTATATAGAGCGACATGCCAACGGAAAGCCTAAAATAAAAGGGCACTACAAATCAGGCAACAAAGTAGGCGTTTGGTATGAATTGGATGCAAATGGTAATATGCTTAAAAAGGAGAAATTCAAACATAATGAGGTGCAATGGCAAATATTTTATGAAAAAGGTAAGGTCATTCGTACCATTGATAAAAAAGGAATTATAAAAGAACGACCAAAATGTGGTTGTTAGCTAAATCGAACCTTTAAGAATAAATATATCAATTACTTTTGCAACATGACAGAAGAAATAATGCATTCTCCATACCCATTTAAAAAAATTGCAGCAGCTGTTGCATTTTCACCCCGCATCGAAGCCGTATTGTCTGAAATGAAAAGGCTTCAGGAAATTTTTGATGCTACTATTGTGTTGATACATGTTGGCGAAAAAGATTTGAAGCAAGAGCAGTACTTAAAGCATTTGGTGCATCGCTTTGGATTGGATAAGCAAGGAAATGAAATCATCTGGGAAGCAGGAGATCCGGTAGAAAAGATACTAAAAGTGTGCGATGAGCAGCAAGTAGATTTGCTGGTAGCTGGAGCTTTAGAAAAAGAAAGTTTGCTCAAATATTTTATGGGTTCAGTAGCCCGAACACTTTGCCGCAAAACAGAGTGCTCTATACTCATGTTAAAAGATCCTGATATTCGCTCGCAACCCGTAAAACGTATCGTGGTGGAAGGAAGCGATCATCCCAAAACTGTACATACAATTGAGTCCGCTGTATATGTGGCCAGAAAAGCCGGAGCTGACGAAGTATTTGTAGTGCAGGAAGCAGCTGTTGAAAAAATGGCGCTTATTCGCTCGGATGAATTTAGTGACGGAGAGGCAGAAGTACACAAAGACAAGATTGAAAAAGAAGAAGTCAGCAGACTTGAAGAAATATTACGATGTGCAGATTGTGGGAACTTAAAAGTAAATACCATTAGGCTTGAAGGCAAACCCGGATTTGTAATTAGTAATTTTGCCCGAGAGCACAATGCTGATTTGCTTGTGCTTAACTCACCCGATGCCAAATTGAATATCATCGATAGGGTATTTACTCATGATATTGAATATGCACTTGCCGATTTGCCTTGTGATTTACTAATTATTCACTCCAAAAACCACTCAAACTAGATTATGAACCACTCCGATTTAATAAACCTGCTGCTGGCAATATCTGTGATGTTGCTAATGGGCAGATTGTTCGGAGAGTTTTTTAGGAAAATACGTGTACCTTTGGTAGTGGGTGAGTTGATAGCCGGAATTTTGCTTGGTCCGTCAATTTTGGGTCAGGTATATCCGCATTACACCGAAACCATTTTTACCACAACTGGAAATGTAGGATTGGTGCTGAATGGTTTAGCAACTGTCTCTGTTATTATGTTACTTTTTGCTGCAGGAATGGAAGTAGAGCTAACCATTATTAGGCAACAAAGTAAGGTGGCACTTAAGACTAGTTTTGTTGGTCTTTCCGTAACGTTAACCATCGCCTATTTTGCCGGCAGTTTAATTTATCCGTTTTTAAGTAACAGTACAAAAGCCAACGAACTTACCTTTAATTTATTTTTTGCCGTAGCGATGGGCATCACCGCATTGCCCATTATTGCACGTACATTAATGGATTTAAACTTATTTAAAACAAAAGTTGGGATGATAATCATAGCAGCAGCGATGTTGGATGATATAATTGGATGGTTATTGTTTTCAGTGGTGTTGGGAATGATGAATACAGGATTTGCATCTCATCAGTTGCTATATACTTTAGGCTACACTATTTTATTTGCCTTGTTTATCCTTACGGTGGGTCGGGCATTATTCAATAAGGCGTTGCCATGGGCTCAGCGCAATTTATCTTGGCCGGGTGGGGTATTGGCATTCTCATTGGGATTTGCATTTTTAGGAGCAGCGTTTACCGAAAAAATTGGCATACACGCCATTTTTGGAGCCTTTATTGTAGGCATAGCCATTGGTGATAGTGTACACCTCAACGAGAAAACACGTGATATCATACATCAGTTTATTACCAATATTTTTGCGCCACTCTTTTTTGTATCTATTGGATTTAAAGTAAATTTCCTCACCAACTTTGATTGGATGCTTACCTTAATGGTGATTGGTATTGCCATTATGACAAAATTGGTAGGCTCAGGTTTAGGCGCGTTGTGGGGAGGATTAAAAATAAAAGAAGCTATTGCAGTTGGTTTTGGAATGAACGCACGTGGAGCAATGGAAATTGTGCTGGGATTATTGGCATTGCAGGCAGGATTAATTAATGAACAACTTTTTGTGGCATTGGTGGTGATGGCTGTGGTTACTTCCATTATTGCAGGGCCAATGCTTAAATATTTGCTTACCGGAGAGATGAAAGTGGGTACTGCAATCAAGGAAATAATTCCGGGAATGAAAGAACAAACAGAAAGCTCAAACGGATAGATAGATTATATGGCTAAAGACAAACTGAGGCGATTTGCTGAATACGCTTCCTTTGATAATACCTACGATTTTGTTTACGATAACAGAGGCAAATGGAATGAACAAGTTTTTCAACATGACAAACCCCTTACGTTGGAGCTTGGTTGTGGAAAAGGTGAATACACAGTAGCTCTTGGTCGCGAATATCCTCAGCGCAACTTTATCGGTATTGATATAAAAAGCAACCGCATGTGGAAAGGAGCAGGAATTGCCATTAATGAAGGGCTGAAGAATGTTGCTTTTTTGCGTGCCGTGATGCACCGGATTGATGAGCTTTTTGCACCAAATGAAGTAGCTGAAATATGGATTACTTTTCCTGACCCTTTTCCAAAATTGCGACATGCAAAACACCGTCTAACTCATACCCGCTTTTTGCGACTCTATAAAAAAATATTAAAACCGGGTGGAGTTATTCATTTCAAAACAGATGATACAGACTTGTTTGCCTTTACTGTAAATATGCTCGAGCAACTAAACATTATTCCTCATGTAGTTGATTGGGATGTGCATCATAACCCCAACGCCCATCCGCATCTGAAAACCATTCGCACCCATTATGAAAATTTATTTATGGGCAAAGGCAGAACCATCAAGTATTGTCAATTTACACTAGACGATTTGGATGAAGCCAAAGCCGCATCATTTGAACAATGGTTGGAAGCCGAACGAAAAAAGCAAATGGCAGAAAGAAATATATTGCTGTAATAAAATTAGGATCAAATTTCCTAGAATGTGAATGATATTGATTCATTAATCTTGAAAGGAGTAAACATACGAATCCACATCCACATCTTACGTAAACATTACTAACTATTATCTTGAATAACAATAAATACATGCAAAAAACTCAAGCCGGATAATACCTTTACCTCTTCTATATTGGATGGGAATAGTATGTTGCGAGTCACTTTTTCTTGTTAAATTTTATGCAGTTTGTTGAAGGCTCAGAATAAGTGCCATATTTGCCAAACAAACAGAAGAACTAAAATTATTCACCATGACAGAAGCCATTATCCCATTACTTTCACTTATTGCCTTAGAAGTTATCTTAGGTATTGATAATATCATTTTCATTTCCATTTTAGCGGATAAATTACCAGAATCCCAAAGGAATAAACTCAGGTATTTAGGGATAAGTTTAGCGATGGTTATGAGGCTTTGTTTGTTGGCTGTTATTTCATGGATTCTAAAGCTAGACCAAAGGTTGTTTTCTTTATTTGAAATTGATTTTTCAGGTAAAGGACTTATTTTAATATTCGGAGGCTTGTTCCTTATTTATAAAAGCACAAAAGAAATTTACCACAAAACAGAAGTAAGTAAAGATGGCGATTTACCAACTCCTGCTATCATCAGTTTTAATCAGTTACTGTTAGAAATCATTTTGCTGGATTTGGTATTTTCTGTAGATTCAATAATCACTGCTGTGGGTATGGTTCAGGAGTTATGGGTTATGTACACAGCCGTTATAGTTACCGTTGTGATCATGCTTTTTGCATCCAAACCCATAAGCGAATTCATAAGAAAGCATCCATCCTTCAAAATTTTGGCTCTTTGTTTTTTGATGATGATTGGAGTTGCATTATTGGCAGAAGGATTTCATGTCGAAATACCAAAAGGATATATTTATTTTTCAATGGCATTTGCTTTTCTGGTTGATATAATTCAGATGAAGACTGTGAAAACAGGAAAATAGAAGTGTTGTAACAATACTTAGTTTTATTTTGGTCTTGATCAGCTTTGACCTCTTAAATTAGCATTCAATTCCTCTTTATTTACAACAATAAGTCCGCAAGCATTTTTAATATATCAGCCAAAGGTAATTGTATGGTAAATATAGAGATAATTGGAATAATGGAAATGAAAACGGTAACAGCCATTGTTTTTAGATTGAATGGGAAAATAGTCATGTTTTCTACTAAGTCGTATACAGAAGTTATATCCGCAGTAGATGAAGCATCCGGATGGCCCAACAAATCTTCTTTGTTTTGAAGTTCCCCTGATAGCCACTTCATTTCAAATTCGCGGTGATGGTGCGCTACCATTGCATGGAAATCGCTTATTCCTTTACTTCTTGCTGAAATAAGTGGTCCTATGAAAGGCAACAAAGGAGCCAAATTTATAATAATACAGAATAGAATAAAGATAGCAATTAGCGGATATTGATCTTGTACAGTTTCTCCCAGAAATATAATACGTTCTGCCACCATACCCGAAAATATAATACTCAAAACAAAAGTAAATATACTAAATGGAAGCGGAGACTCCCCTAAAAAGCCAAGACCACCTGATTTATCTGGATGAATAGGCAATAGTCGTAAATCAACTTTAGCAATTAAAAAAAGGAGTCTTAGCCAAATAATCCAACGCCAAAACCACCTTAAGATAATAAATTGAAATACAGGATAACTAATAATTAAAGCCCAATAACCCGCAAGCGAAATGGTTGAAGGATTGTATTTATCAGGCAATATCCAGGTGGTAAGGTCCATTGAGTTTATAGATATCCGGAAAACTAAGTTAGCAATAATTAAAAATAAAATAATGCCTTCTGCCCAATAGGACTCGCACATGCGATCAGCAATAACTTTTGCTTGCTCAAATTTTTCTTTTCCTGACTTAGATAAAATACCTGACTTATTAAATTGATTTACTGAATACTTCACACGCTTATCAACTATTCCTTCGGCAACCACCAATATCCATATGGCAACTATTAAACGAATATGAGTTGCAAATTCATTTACGAAAGGAACATCGACTTTATTTCCCCAGAAACAGCCTTCTAGAGTTGTTAAAATAGCCAATGGTATCCAGGTAAGTCCAGTATAAAAAATAATCTTACGTAAAGTAGATTTGCTACCTATTTTATTTACACCAATAAGCTTTAAAAAGTGATCAAACATTCCTCCATTTATGATTGAGAAGTCATAATCAGAAAAGGTCTTTAACTCTTTATTAGACATAATTTACAAGTTGTGTTAAAGCAGATTGATTTTTAAAGATAAATAATTTGTAGCTCAGTTTTTTTACCTAATGAATTAAAGAGGTACAATACAGAATCTCAAATTTTGCCATTCAAAGATTTGTCACATCATAGATTGTTATTCAAATCTCAAAACAGTTAAATGGGCCGATTTTCTAAAAGTCACAATTAGATAGTTTCAAAATCTATATAAACAAACTTTCTATTTTATTTCAACTACTAGTCTTGGTATCTTTCCATTGAATTTCGATTTAGCTTCTGCGCCTATTCGTTCAACTACAGGTGTAGCCAAATCAATACCAACATCGGCTGTTTCATCTGCAGAGAATATACCGGGTTGTGTGCGGTCAATTCTTCCTTCACCTACTTTTTGCCCATCAATATACAATGTACCCATTCCTCCTTTACCCGGACCACCTCCATCATAGGCAAATTCAAATTTTACCGTATGTTTTCCAGGAGTCAGCTTCTGGCTTGCTTCTACTGTATAACGCGATATTCCAAGGAAGTTATAGTCGTACGCCAATGTTCCGTTAATCACATACAAAGCCCATCCTCCAAAGCGTCCGGCTTGAGCAATCAGGATACCATTTGCAGGTTTTCCTTCAGGTATTTCAATCTCTGCAGTAATAATTTTTGATCTGTTTTTCACATTCAGAAATGCGTTTTCGGGAATACCCACCATACCTTCGGCAAGGGTAAGTGAGGTGCGGTTTCCTAAAAGGGTAGGGCGGCCAACAGCTGCAGCATTTAGGCGCTCAAACAAACGGTCATCAACTGGTAGGGCAAAATTCTTTTCAGCTTCTTTCATAAACAGGTCCTGAAGTTCTTTCAGCTTTTCAGGATTTTTTACAGCAAGGTTATTTGTTATGCTAAAATCATTTGGGATATAGTAAAGCTCCCAGATGTCTTCCTCTAATGTTCTTCTGGTTTTTTGTTCCCACGGTGCACGGTGTATGGTACGTGCATACCATCCTTCATGGTATATGGCGCGATTGCCCGCTATTTCAAAATACTGTGTGGTGTGTTTTTCTTTAGCTGCCGCATCATTAAAACTATAAACCAAGCTGGTTCCATCTATTGGTCGTTGTAATACACCATTTACCATTTTTGGTTCGGGTAAACCGGCTGCTTCAAGTATGGTTGGTGCAATATCAATTACATGACTAAACTGTGGGCGTAAGCCTCCGTTGGCTTTAATCCCTTTGGGCCAGCGAATGGCCATGCCCACTTTGGTGCCACCATGGTCTGAAGCAACTTGTTTTGTCCATGCATAAGGAGCATCAAACATAACTGCCCAACCGGCCGCCATATGCGGATAAGTTTCAGGCCCTCCCCATTTATCAATTTTTTTAAGCATGTCTTCTACTGATTCCTGCACACCATTGAAGTAAGTCATTTCGCTAAACATACCATTTGCACCACCTTCTGCACTTGTTCCATTGTCACCGTACACAAAAATAATCATGGTGTTATCGGCCTGTCCGGTAGCTTCTACAGCATCCAGCAATCGACCAATTTCATAATCAGTCATGTCGAGGAATCCGGCAAATGTTTCAGCTTGTCGGGTAAATAGTCTTTTCTGGTCAGGTGTCAGTTTATTCCATTCCTGTATCGCTTCAGGTTTCGGAGCCAGTTTGGTGCCTTTCGGTACGATACCCATCTTTATTTGACGGTCTAAAATCTGTTGACGCATGACATCCCAACCACCATCAAATTTGCCTTTCCATTTGTCAATATATTTCTGTGGCACATGATGTGGAGCATGTGTAGCACCTGGAGCAAAATACATGAAGAATGGTTTATCAGGTGTCATGGCTTTTTGAAATTTGATCCATGCTACAGCCTGATTGGTCATATCATTCATGAAGTGATAATCGGGATCTTCGGGCAATTCAACCGGGTGTGTACCGTCATAAATAAATGGGGCCCACTGATTGGTTTCACCACCCAGAAAACCATAAAACTTATCAAAACCTTGACGAGTTGGCCAGCGGTCGAACGGGCCGGAAATACTTGTTTCCCATGTAGCTGTTTCGTGCCATTTGCCAAAGGCTCCCGTGCTGTAACCATTTAGACGAAGCATTTCAGCAACCGGTGCAACTTCACCCGGAATTTCTCCGGTTCCTCCCGGCATACCTGTTGCCATTTCTGTGATAAAGGCCATGTTATTAACCTGATGGTTGCGACCACTTTTTAGTGCAGCACGAGTAGGAGAACATACTGCCGTAGTGTGGAAATTATTATAATAAACACCTTCTTTGGCAATACGGTCAAATGTAGGTGTACTTACAGGGCCACCAAAGGCACTAGTACCAGCAAATCCAAGGTCATCAACTAGAACTAAAATGACATTGGGTGCACCTTCAGGAGCTTTTACTTCTACCCGCTGCTGTTGAGTTGCATTGCGCACATCCAGCTCTTTAGTGGTTTGGCGTGCAGGAGTTTTTATTGGCAAAACGGTACGGTCTAATTGGGCTTGTGCCTGAATTGCAAGTAAGCTTAGACCAACAGCGAAGGAATAAATTTTTTTCATTCTTACTTGTTGTGTTTAAAAAGTATTTTTTCAAAATCCAATACGAACGTAGGCTAATAAACCTAAAAATACCATGATTTTTATCACATTGGTATTAAGAAAACGGGGTTTACTTACAGTGTATTTAAACTTATTTCACAAAGAAGATAGATACTATGTTGATTAGCGTAAATTTAAAGTAGCAAAAATGCTTTTGTAACTGGGATTGTTAGGAGCCAGCTTCCACAGTATTTTAGTATATTTTTTTGCAAGTTCGGGTTTGTTTTGCTGAAGGTAGAATGTGGCCAGGGCATAGTTCAAATTTTCGGCCAACGGAAATTGTTTCCACCCTTTGTTTAATATTTTTTCGGCTTGTTGCGTATTACCTGTTTGCCATAGCAATAAACCATAGTTGTAATACAGATTTGCGTCATTTCCTCCGGTTTTTACAGCATGTTCAAACGATTGCAATGCAGATTGCTGTTGACCCATTTCATTTTTAAGCAAGGCTAAATTGTAGTATATACGAGGGTTTTGTTTATCTATTGTTGCAGCCATTTCAAGTACACGCAATGCATCGGCATTTCTGTCGGTTGCACTTAATGCGCTCGATAAGTTTAACCTTGAGTAATTGAGCAAACTGTCTTTCTGCAGGCTGCGCTCATAGTGTGTGATAGCTTGGGCAAGCTGCTTATTTTTCATGAAATAATCACCGGCCATTACGTTGCCTAAAGCAAAATCGCGCTGATATAGTATATATGCTTCAAGTTCTATTTTGGCAGTTTGAAATGTTGATTCATATTGCTTGGGCAGTTCACCTAACGGTATACTTTGGCAAAGGTCGGCTGCGGCAATGCGAACGGCTCTTACTTTGTCTTGAAGCAATGGCATCACACTTTGCACCCAATAATTAGCTGGAAAATTTTGCAACGCACGCAAAGTATGGTAGCGCACCATTGTCTTTTGATCTTGTAATGCGGAAAGTAAGGAATGTAAACTTTGTTCGGTTTGTATGCTGCCCAGATAATAAACTGCTGTTGCGCGTGCTATTTCAGCCTGTGAAGTATCGCTGATAAGTTTGCTTAAGTGATTTTCACTTCTTGCATTGAGTTTGCTTCCTGGCAATAAATCATCAGAGAAATGGTAGGCACGTTTAGGTCCATACCACTTCACTACAGCATCAGCAGCCCATTTATCAGTTTTGTTGCTGTGGCAACTTGTACAAGTGTTGGGTGTGCCGTACACTACAGATTGGTCAGGTCTTGGTATTCTGAAACTATGGTCTCTGCGGTGGTCATTGCCCATATAGGTTTTTTCGGGCATGTGGCAACTAACGCATTCGGCCGATGCGGTGTTTTGGGCATGAAAATGATGCGCTTCTGAGTCATATTTAGGTTCATGGCAATTGAGGCAAAGTGCATTTCCGGCATGAATCAGTTTACCCGAGTGCGGATTGTGGCAGTTGGAACAACGCACGTTGTTGTGAAACATTTTACTTTGACTGAACGAACCAAACTCATAGTTTTCATCTCGTATCTGTCCATCGGCATAGTAGTATTCGTTGCTGATATTTTGCGGAATGATATTGTCCATGAGCTCACCGCTGTTCATGGTGTTTTGTGCAATATCCGATTTGCGTGCATGGCATGGAGCACAACTATTGAGCTGTGTTGAGGGGTTTTCACTTTTTGCATATTGCAAACCGCTGTTGAATATTTTGTCTCCTTTTTTGTACGAATCAGAATTTACAAATTCAGCATGCAGGCTTCCCGCGCCATGACAACTTTCGCACGACACATTTAATTCATTCCAGGAGGTATGATAAGTATCTGTTGTAAAATCATAGTTTTTTTGAAGATTGGTACTGTGGCATGAGGCACACATGGTATTCCAGTTTTGCGCATTGCCGGTCCAGTGCAGCCAGTCTTTGTGATGAATTTTTTCGCCAGCCAGCTGATTGAACCATTTTTTTTCGCGGCTATTCCAGCTTAAGCGTGTAGTTTGCATGCGCCCTCCGGGAAATTCAATCAGGTATTGTTGCAACGGAAAATAGCCGAAAGCGTAAAGAACTTTAAAGTCGTTATTTTTTCCATCGTCTCCCTGTGTATTGATATAAAACGAACCCTCTTTTTTGAAGAAACTGGACGTAACGCCATCAGCAGTAAATGTAATATTGTTAAAATTGCCCAACACAGTAGTATCATTTGCCGGTTGCATAGCCATGTAGTGATGTGATTGCTGCCATTCATCAAACTCTTGCTGGTGACATGATTTGCATTGAGCAGAGCCGATAAACTGAGCTTGATTAGTTTCGCTAGAAACTGATTCGTTAGGTGTATCGGTTGACTGGCATGCAAAAATATTTAACAACAACCAACCTAAAATGCCACATAATACAAGCAGTGATTTTGAAGACATCATGAAACGAAAATAGCGTATAAATTGGTTAGGTTTTTAAATAATATAGCTGGCAAAAAATGACAACAGGTATTGTTATTTCGTATAATGAAAACTTCCATTTTTGGATATTAACACAACTTCGCCTGCATTATCAGCTTCTTCTACCAGGCCAATGATACGTGCGTCTATTGCAAAATCGGATGCAATTTTAATAAGGTTTTCTGCAGTTTTTTCATCTGTATAAAACTCAAGCAAGCTACCCATATTGAAAACTGTATACATTTCTTCCCATGTACTTCCGCTTTGCTCTTGTATCATAGAAAACAAAGGTGGCGTATCAAATAGGCTATCTTTTATCATGCGCAACCCATGGGTATAATGCAACACTTTGGTATGTGCGCCACCGGTGCAATGTATCATCCCATGTATTTGGTCAAAGCATTCGTCAAAAATGGATTTGATAACCGGAGAAAAAGTTCGGGTAGGAGAGAGCAACATTTTTCCTACAGGAAGTGGATGCCCGGGAAGTGTTTCGGTTAATTTTACTTTTCCGGTGTACACCAAGTCATCGCTTACCAATGGATCGTAACTTTCGGTGTATGATTTGTAAAAAGATGAAAGTACATCATGACGCGCCATGGTAAGACCGTTGCTACCCATACCGGCATTGTATGCTTTTTCGTAGCTGGTTTGACCAAATGAGGCAAATCCAACAATCACATCACCGGGTTTAATATTTTTATTGTCGATAATTTGACTGCGTTTGGCACGAGCGGTTACAGTTGAATCAATGATAATGGTGCGAACCAAATCACCTACATCAGCCGTTTCGCCTCCGGTGCTGTGAACATGGATGCCATGCAAACGCAACATCTCGATAAATTCTTCGCTTCCTTCTATGATAGTTTTGATAACCTCACCCGGAATTAAGTTTTTATTTCGGCCTATGGTAGATGAAATAAGTATGTGGTCATATACACCTGCAGCAAGCAGGTCATTCGTGTTCATCACAATAGCGTCCTGAGCAATACCTTTCCATACGCTAAGGTCACCGGTTTCTTTCCAATACAAATAAGCAAGACTGCTTTTGGTGCCTGCTCCGTCAGCATGCATCAGGTTGCAGTAATCATCATCGTTTCCCAAATAGTCGGGTACAATTTTGCAAAAAGCTTGAGGAAAAAGTCCTTTGTCGATATGTTTTATCGCAGCATGCACATCTTCTTTTTGAGAAGAAACCCCACGCTTCATGTATTTATCTGAAACCATATGATGTATCGTAATAGGTTGGCAAATGTATATAAAACAAAAAGGGCTGCCAAATATGACAACCCCTTTTGACCTAAACCCTAAGCTATGATTACTCAACCACTAATTTCTGAGTGGCAGTTCCTTTGTTAGTTGTAACACTAATGATATACATACCTTTGTTGAATTCATTCACATTTACGTCAACTTGCTTGTTTGAGTTAGTTTCGTAATTATTTGTGTAAATCATTCTTCCTGAAAGGTCGCTAATAACAATACTGTTGATTGATTCAGTTGCTGAAATACTTACCTGATTGCTAGCCGGATTAGGGAATAAACTAGCGCTTACATTGCTATTTAGTTTACGTAATCCTGTTGCTAATGGCAATTCAATAACCGCTCCTGATGGTGTTACAGCAAATAATCCAAATGCTGCACCTTCGTCACGACCTGTTGGTACATTTGGCGATAAAAATCCTGATGCTACAACAACCAATGCACTGTCGGCAAATCCGGTTAAAGGAGCAGTATATGCTGCAACCACATCAGATGAACCTGCAGGTGTAATATTGATGGTATACGATTGTGGATCTACTTCAACATACTCGTCAGCTCCTGTTCCAAAAGCTAAGTCAGAGAATAAAGTTGGTCCACCTGCAACTTTTACATCTACTACTGGTGCGTCAGTTGCTCCATGAAATACATTTAATGCAACTTTACCTGATGTTGCTGCTTCCTCTGATCCAATATTGGCATTGATGCTAAACGAAATATCTATTGCACCCGGATTTGCTTCAAATTTTGTAGTGTCTAAAACGCCTGTGGCAATTGCAAATAAAGTTACACCTCCAGGTACTTCATTAATTTCTTCAGTGTAAATAACATCACCTACCGTTGTAGAACCTGCAGGAGCTACACCGATTGAAATATCTTGTGCAGCAGGTGCATTGATGTATGGAGTAGCTGTGCGAAACGCAAAGTTTGAAAGCAATTTGGTGTTTGTATTTGTGGTATTGTTAATTAACCAAATATCTACAGTGTCAGCAGCCGGATCAGCACAATTGTGAAATACTTGCAAACGGAAGGTAGTTTGCAATGGGATTTCAATCACATCACCATTAGATAGTGCAGCGAAAACTCCAAATGGTTTACCATTGTTATTTGCAGCAGGATTTAAAAAACCTGATGCAAATATTACAACAGCACTGTCAGTTAAACCCAAAGTAGCCAAAGGCACATTTAATGTTTGCAATAACGTACTGGTTGATGATACATACACATCAATAAAATAATTGTCGGTTGGCAATGTAGCACCAGTAACATCTTCACCATATGTTAAGTCTTCGATTGTTACAATTTCGTCATTACCTTTTCTTACTCCTAAATCTACTCCTGGAGCATCAGTAGAACCATGTACAATGCTAAGGTAAGTTGAATCACTTCCTGTAATGCGTTCTACCGGAGTAATTACTTTAATACCAAAAGGCTGTGAAGGATTAAATCCTGCACCAAATGTACCTTGAGCCAATAACACATAGGTAGCATTGGCGGTTAAATTATAACCAAATCCAATAAGCGTATCGGTTATGGCAGTACTTGTTTTGGCTGCAAAGGCAAGTCTAATATCTGTACCGGCAGGTGCATTAATAAATCCGCTTGATTGGCGGAAGCCAAAATTGTCAATTATTTTTTCAGAAGTAGCTCCGTTTACCAACCATACGTCTACAGTGTCTAAGGCAGGAGCTGCTGAATTGTGAATGGCCATAACCCTGGCTGTTTGGGCTTGAACTTGGTATGCGCCTAGCATACACGTAGTACCAAGAAGTAAAAGAAGTTTTTTCATATGATTAAAATTTAAAGTTGTAAGCATATGAAACCCCATTACATGTTAAATGTTTGTAAAGGAATTGTAAAACGCAGGTTATAAGCTATGACTTATTTTATAGCAACTACTGAAATTTCAACATTGGCATTGAGTGGGAGTTTGACCACTTGTACTGTTTCGCGAGCAGGAAAATTGGTGGTAAAATACGAACCATAAATTTCATTTATCGCAGCAAAATTACTTAGGTCAGTACAGTAAATGGTGGTTTTCACTACATGGCTAAAATCCATTCCTGCTTCCAAAAGTATGGCTTTTAGGTTTTGCATAACTTTATCGGTTTCGGCTTTAATGTCTGTTTGTATCATGTTGCCTGTTTGCGCATCTTTGGCTACCTGTCCTGAAGTGTAAAGGGTATTGCCAATTAATACTCCATGACTGTAAGGGCCGATGGGTTCCGGTGCGTTGCTTGAAGTTATTATTTTCTTTTCCATGGGTTTATATTGTTTTTTATTGTTGTCAAATGTAGCTTGCGCAAATGAAGATTCTTGCAAGAGGAGAAAAAATAAAAACAGATGAATTGAGGTTATTGCTTTCATCAGATGTTCAATTAGATGTATTAGACGATACAGACCTTACGGCACACAATTTAACACAATACGATTTAATTTTCGATTTGGATTTTGATAGCCATCCACATCAATTAAAATTTATAGCGTCATTAAATATTCCGGTTGTAGTGAGTGCGGTAAAGTTGCAACTGGCAGATGTGGTAAAGCAATTGGGTCGCACACCCGAATGTAAACTTTTTGGAATGAATGCAATTCCAACATTCATTCATCGAAACTTGTGCGAGGTATCGGCCTATGACGAGTCGAAAAAAGAGCATTTGGAAAGTACGTTTGCTAAATTAAACCTGACATGCAGTTGGGTTGATGATAGGGTAGGTATGGTTACGCCTCGTATTATTTTTATGATAATCAATGAAGCATGTTACACGGTTCAAGAAGGAACGGCTAGTTTACAAGATATTGATACAAGCATGAAACTTGGAACCAACTACCCATTTGGCCCTTTTGAGTGGGCCGATAAAATTGGAGTTAAACATGTTTATGAAACCTTGAACGCTCTGTACAATGATACCAAAGATGAGCGCTATAAAATTTGTCCCTTATTAAAAACGCACTATTTGCGTGACCAAAAATTTATAACGTGATTTAATTTCCCCCACTCCACGTTTCTCTGTCAAGACTTCGATATTGTATGGCTTCTGCGAGGTGTTCTATTTTTATCTCCTCACTTGCCGAAAGATCGGCAATGGTTCGCGCTACTTTCAAAATACGGTCATATGCCCGTGCACTCAGTTGCAATTTATTCATGGCTGTTTTGAGCAAATTTTGAGCTGCTGCATTAATCTGACATACTTCTCTTACCATGGTGCTGCTCATCATGGCATTGGCATATACACCATCTTGTCCGCTAAATCTTTTGCTTTGTATTTCCCGTGCTTTCACTACCCTTTCTCGAATGAATTCACTTTTTTCTGCCTTACGGGTATCGGCCAATTGGTCAAAATTTACTGGAGTTACTTCCACATGTAAATCTATGCGGTCTAATAGTGGACCCGAAACTTTGCTAAGGTATTTCTGAACAGTTCCTGGCGGACATACGCATTCTTTTTCGGGGTGGTTGAAATAACCACACGGACAAGGGTTCATGGATGCTACGAGCATGAAACTTGCCGGATATTCAATTGAAAATTTGGCACGCGAGATAGTAATGCGTCTTTCTTCAAGCGGTTGGCGCATTACTTCCAATACCGTTCTTTTGAATTCGGGCAGTTCGTCCAAAAACAATACACCGTTATGTGATAATGAAATTTCGCCCGGCTGCGGATTATTGCCTCCCCCCACCAACGCAATATCACTGATGGTATGGTGTGGTGAACGAAAAGGGCGTTGGTAAATCAATGCGGTTTCTTTGGCCAGTCTTCCGGCAACCGAATGTATTTTTGTTGTTTCCAAGGCTTCTTGTAACGTAAGTGGAGGCAAAATTGATGGCAGCCTTTTTGCAAGCATTGTTTTTCCCGCACCAGGAGGTCCTATTAGGATCACATTATGTCCGCCTGCAGCTGCTATTTCCATTGCACGTTTGATATTTTCCTGTCCGCGTACATCAGCAAAATCATTGTCATCACTGGCAATATTTTGTTCAAATTCTTTGCGGGTATCTATTTCAATTTGTTCAAGTGCATTTGGCTCCCCGTTGAAAAAATCAATTACTTCTTTCAGGTTCGATGCGCCATATACTTTCAGGTTATTTACAATCGCAGCTTCACGGGCGTTTTCAACAGGTAAGATAAAACCTTCAAAACCCTCCTTGCGTGCTTGTATGGCAATAGGCAATGCTCCTTTAATGGGTTTCAATGTTCCATCCAAAGCCAACTCGCCCATTATAATATATTTTTCTAAATGTTCTGGATTCAATTGATCCGATCCGGCAAGGTACCCGAGTGCCAAAGGTAAATCATAGGACGATCCTTCTTTGCGTATATCTGCAGGTGCCATATTTATCACAACACGTAATCTCGGCATTTTATAGCCGATATTCTTAATTGCTGTTTCAATACGTTGATGCCCTTCTTTTACAGCATTATCAGGCAAACCTACCAAGCTGTATCCAACTCCTTTGTCAGATACATTTACTTCCATGGTTATGGTTACCGCATTTACTCCATAAACTGCACTTCCAAATGTTTTTACCAGCATATGTATTCTCCTTAATTAAGCAATAAGTTTCATGACATAATCAAATATTTCAGTTGCAATTTCATCCATCGGTTTGCTTCCATCTATTATCAAAATATGTTCTTTATCTTTAAACAAATCAAACGATTTTAAATAATTCTCGTTCACCTTTTTTAGGTTTTCAAGTGTTTCATATTTTTCTGTTCCTTGCCTATTTGACATGATTCTTGCCATGGCTTCGGCCGGGTCAATGTTTATAAACAGGGTTAAATCGGCTTGGGCCAGTTTAGCCGCAAGACTGTTGGCTTGTATCACCCAATCTATATTTGTATGCACGCCCTGATAGGCATAAGAAGAAAATACATACCTATCAGAAACTACATGCATTCCTTTTTTTAATGTGGCCAGTATGCCATTGTTATCATCTAAGATATGCTGTAACCGGTCTGCTACAAATAACCCGGCAATTACTTCATCATGCAAATGAGTTTTATGAGCAAAAGCATCCCGTATTATTTTGCCAAGTTGGTCTTTGGTAGGCTCGCATGTTAATATTGTTTTTTGACCAACCTGATTAAGCCTGTCAGCAAGCAATTTTGCCTGTGTGCTTTTTCCGCTTCCGTCTATTCCTTCAAAGGCTATAAATAATGGCTTTTGCATATGCGAATCAACAATTTTTTTTTATTTATACTGTAGCGAAACAGAAATATTTAAGTATGCGATAAACATTTAAGATACAATGATTTAAATATTTTACTTTTTGCTTACATAATTATTTATAACTTCGATTATCCATTTATTCACAATCATTAATTGTTGTTTAATTATGAATATAAAAAATACATTCTTACTTTTACTTGCAACACAATTATTTTTTGCATTCAGTGCAATTGGGCAAGCTGCCGGCACTCCTACATTTGCTAATATTATTAATGGTGGGCAAGCAGACAATGCCTTTCCTTTGAATAGTGGTACCAACCGTGTTCAATGGATATATGAACCAAATGCTTTTTTTGCAGGCGGTGTTTCAACAGGAGCACAACCGGGTACAGGAGTTGCAATTACTGACGTGTACATTACAATAGGAGCAACTGCAAATTCAACGGTTAGTTATTCTGGGTTTTCTTTGTCTCTTTCACAAAATGTAGGAACAATTAACTCTTTTACAGCAGGTACTTGGATTTCAGGAATGACAAATGTCATTCCACCTACAACAATGGTTCTTACAGGAGCTGCTTCAGGCGGATGGGTTAGATTTACTTTACCTACTCCCTTTCCTTACGACCCTACTCTTTCTATTGTTTTTGAGATGACCGTGTCAGGAGGTACAGGAAATCAAGTTAGGCAATTTGGAGGTTCTGGAAACCAAAGATTGTGGGGAGTAAATGGTTCCACTGCACCAACAGGTGCAGGAGCTGGGTTATTAAGATTTGGGATAGATGTTGGTTCTGCAGGCCCACCCCCGGCCCCAATCCCCCCATTAGCGAACTTTGATTTCACGTTAGG
>CAYSBE010000008.1:0-23795 GCA_964429245.1 uncultured Bifidobacteriaceae bacterium
AAATGGAATACAAACTAATGCGACAATATCAACAAGAATGATGGCAAGGATTGTTGCATAAGCAATCTTGGAGTACGATTTTGGCCTTAAAAAGAAATTAACAAATAGCGCTGTTGTTAATCCGCTAAGTGCCCCAAAAATATGCACGAGGTATTTATTTATGATGGGGAAAATGGTTCCAAATAAACTATAAGACACACCTTGAAGGGTTAGTTGAGTGCCACCAACAGCAAATAGGAATAATATATACCAAATATAGGATTTTTCTCTGGTGCTTAAGAAAAGAAAGAGATTGTATAGTAGCATAATCAGTAATACACCTGCATAAATGGAAACAATTATATCTCTTCGATAATTTTGTTTCTCCGTATCAGTTTGGTTATTAATTATTAATAAAGCATTATTCAACTTGTTTGAACTTGTTCGAATCAAAAACGTATTAGCTAATTGATGGATATTAAAAGTGGGTAATGAATTATAAATGGCAACACCATCAGGTTTTGATATGTTTACATTGCTATCTATTTGAAGTATCGAATCACCTGCCAATTGAAAAAAAATAATCTCGTCAATATTGGGATTGGAAAATTGTAGAATACTGTTGTATGAAACATCACTAGCATTCAGCAAAATCCACGTGTAATCGTCTGATACACCTGTATTATAATATAATCTATTTTGTATAACTACAGAATCAAACTTGGTCTTTAGTTGATCTAATTGAATCTGGGAATTATCTGTAGTGAAATATTTTAGATTCCAAACATTTGACTGACCAAACATATTAGTACCTAATAATAAGAATAAAATGAGTAATCTAAGAGATGATGTCATTTGACAAATGTATTTACTTGTGATTTTTTGATATACTCAGCTAGGTTCCACTGATCCAAACCAGGGATTGCCAATTGGTAATTTATCTCTATTTCTTTTCTTCTCAACACCTCTGTCTTAACTACATTCATATTGTCACGCAAAAGATGTATTGCCTCTCGGTCTTCAGGTTTTGCATTTAGAAGTGTTTTAACATTGTCTAAAATCATTGTTGTTGCAACCAAATCAAGTTTAGGATAATAAAATGTACCATTATTCCCAACAGAAGTATCTATTTCGTAACCAACGTCTTTAGCCATTTGAACTGTATATGGAGCACATAATGCAAATAAAGATTGAACCCCAATTTGTTGCGTAATGGCAACAGCTGCTCTAGTAAGAAAAATACTTCCTATCCCAAATCCTGCTATTTCTCTTGAGTTCCACAAACCACAAATTTCTCCTGTTCCACTTTTTGCATGCTGTTTTACTAGGTCGTATATTTTTGCATCAAGATACCCGGTAGCTTCTTCAATAGGTAATAATTGCGACCCTCCGGCAACATTTACCCTAGCTCCGCCATATACTTTTTTCCTATCACTAGACTCTACTACTAAAACGAAAACAGTTGGATTGTAAATCCATTCTTGTGAAGAAGATGTTACTTTTTTTACCCCGATTGATTCCAATACATGTGCATGACCTTCTACAAATAATTCACATGAAGCTTGATCATCAATAGCTCTAAACGCTCTTAAAATTACCTCCGGTTTTTGTAGGTGTAGTGTCATTATGAAATAAGGTGTTCAAGATCTATATAAAAACGGCCTGATGTGTTTAGTTCTTTTAACAAAATTCTTCTTACAACATCACAAGTAACACCTGCACCTAATTCAACAGATGAGGCAAGTTGAGGCCACGTTACAATACTTTTTCCAATTTCTGTCATTGAATCTTTTAATCTTGAACTTGTATTTTCAAATGAAACAATTTGTTTTAGTATTTCCATCTTGGTTGTAGCCGACAAATTGTGGATATCAAGCAATTGTGTCTCATCTACTAATCCATGAAAAATTGGGCGGTTTGGCTCTAAATCAAAACGTTCAATATCAATCATTCCCTTGTCATTCGTATCCATTACTACCGGAATTCTGTTTTGCCTTGCCACTTTTCGGGCCAATATTTTAATGTCCATACTGTCACACACCTCAACCAATATATCTAATTGATTGACAAAGGTATCTGCATTTATTGCTGTTATTCCTTCATCCCAAATTTCTACATTTATGTATGGGTCAATTTCTGCTATTTCCCTTGCAGCAATAAATACTTTGGGCAATCCGATATTGTGGACTGGTGTACGCAACCTATTGATATTACTCAAATCTAACGTATCAAAATCGGCTAGATGAATTGTCCCACAAATACGTTCTAATACCATTGTAAGCGCAATTGCATGACCAACAGACAATCCAATTACCCCAACTGATTTTTTAGATAAGGTATCCTGTTCTTCTTTAGTTATCTTTAGTTGATTCCGATTGGTTCTTACCGCAATAAACTCTGCTTCGGGAAGCAAGTGTACCCATGAATTACGCCAAGGATAATATGCCCAATTCCCAAATTGATTGATGTTCTTTATACCAAAGTGTTGTTTAGCTAGATGTAAATATTGATTATACTCTAACTTTTGGGTTGGGTTTGCTTGTTTAGCCCACTCAACCAACTGCATTTCAATGGTATCAAAAATAAAAGAGCCTTCTGAATTATCTTTAATCCGTTTTTGAACATCTGTGTCAGCTGCATCATACATTTCTGGTCTAAAGGCTATTTCCTGCATTTTTATAAAAATCTTTGTTTTTATGTTAAAATTAAATCTGCTTATTGTTATATTCGTGATGTATTTGAATTACCAAACAAAAGCAAATTTAAGTATTTCACATAAAATTAATGACCACTGACACAAAAATAAAAGTACTTTATGTAGATGACGAGGAAAATAACTTGTTGTCATTCAAAGCTACTTTTCGCATGAAATACCAAATTTTTACGGCAATCAGTGCTCAGGATGCAATTTTAATTCTGAAAGAAAACCCTCAAATTTCAGTTATTATCACAGACCAGCGTATGCCGGAAATGACTGGGGTTGAATTCTTAGAGTCGATACTTGACACCTATCCTGATCCTGTTCGGTTGCTACTTACTGGCTATGCAGATATAAACGCAGTAATTGATGCTGTTAACAAAGGACAGATTTACCACTATTTAAGTAAGCCTTGGAAAGAGGAAGAACTTTCAGAAACAATAGATAAAGCTCATGAAATTTACTTGGATAAAATTTCTCAAAAAGAATTTAACCAACAAATTCTGAGGGTTAACGACCAATTGGAATTTTTACTCAGACAAAAACTGCTTTCTTAGTCACGTATCCAAACTTCTGTTGCACCACCACCATATTTTATTGAATCTGCAGGTTCGAAAGTTTTTACTGCTTGGTGTTTTTTTAGCATATCCTCTATTTTCTTTTTCAGAAAATTATTTCCTACTCCATGTATCAGTATGATACGTTTTTGTCCGCTAGCGTATATTGAGTCAATTGTCTTTATTGCTGTGCTTAGCTGTATATCAAACATTTGCTGTGCAGTTAACTGTTTATAATTATCTGTTAGATTTTCAATATGTAAATCAATTTCTTCAGCTAATACAGGTGCTATTTTAAACATTTTGTCAGTATTCGCTGATGTGAAATCTTTGTTTTTTAGCAGTTCAAGATTCAGTTGAGAAACATCATTATCCAATCTAAAATGATAGGCTTGTTTCCCTAAGAAAAAACATTGCCCAAAAGAGCGATGAAAACTTTTTGTATGTAAATTTAATTCAGCAACCAAAGGATTTTTTAGCTGAGAGCATTCATTGTATATAAATGAAATTTGGAAGGCTAACACCGGCCATTTTTGAATTTCTTCTAAATGAAATATTCCTAATCCTATGTGCTTATCGTATGACAGCTCCCCTTTTTGAAAAAGCGTATACATGTTTTGCCGCTTATGATAAAGTGAATATTGAATGAGGTCAGCTTCTGAATTTTGCAATTTAAGTTCTAGCATAGAATCTGTTAACCGTTCGAATGCAATGTGGATACCACTATACGCTTTAACGAACTTTGTTTGGGGTTGTACGGATTGCTTTTCCTCCGACAAATGGGATTTAATCTCATCAATTTTTACCAGTTCACTCATTACCACTGGGATCTCGAAGTCATCGGCTGTGGTTACTCCTGCAATCTTTCCGTTTATACTCGTAATTACACCATCCATTGCGTCATTTACAAACCTTACCCTATCTCCTATTTTCAACATATTTATTTATTCATTGCACTCATAATCAACTTTAATTTTTCAGCAAATTGATTAAGGTATTTGGTTTCTATGTCTTTCAAATTATTGTCACCGCCTGCCTTTATGATAAGAACTTCTGCTCGAATTAGTTTTCCGGATGCATCAAAAATGTTGTAGTGTAGCCAATATTCTCTATTGTATTCACGGTATTGCCACTCCAATTGATTTTTATTTGATGTATTTATTTCAAATTGTGTGATAAACAATATATATTTTTCATGATATCTTGATGCAAAGTCCTTGAATAGTTGGTTATCATCAAAAACTGCAACCATTACATTTGTGTCTTGCGCGAAGAATGTTTGTCCTTTGATTTTTTTGTAAAATGGGGCGGTAAATTCTTTCAAAGATTGCTCCTCAGCAGATAATTCGCGTGAATAAGCTTTGTTATTATACTTCACATACCTGGTAGCTCCATAAATTTTTCGTAACGCATCTTCACCACTAATTGTTGTGGCACGCATCAGGCTAATTGCATCAAACCGAGAAAGAAGTTGATGATAGACATTTGCTTCAAGATCATTTCTGATTTTTTCCCTTACTTCATTTTCTGTAATTTTACTTGTTTGGGAAATATGTTTATCAGCATCAGAAAAATACATAAATGGCGCATAGGGTATTAATAATACTTTATGCTGTAAGGTATCAGATTGAGCCAATATATGAAGGCCCAATCCTAGGAAAATGAATGTAAATAAGAATTTCATATTTAATTGATTAGCTTTAAGTATGCTATTTGCATACGAAAGTAATCATTCATTGAGGTGAAATAATCCACACAATCATGACTTGGTGTTACTTCATAAATAATTGAAGGATGTCATTTCCAAAAACGAATATGGTTAAGGCAATAAGGATGAACACTCCAACTGTTTGAATTCGCTCAATAATCTTGTCACTCAAAGGCCTACCCAAAATCATCTCGATGCATAAAATAACTACATGCCCTCCATCAAGTGCAGGAATGGGTAGAATATTCATAAATGCCAACACGATAGAAATCAATGCAGTTAGTGTCCAGAATCTTGACCAAATCCAATCGCTGCCAAATATTTTTGCAATACCTATGGGACCTTGTACTGCTTTATTTGCGGGGATATCTCCATTAAATATTTTACCAAAACCTTTAAGTTGCAGTGAAAGTGTTTCTACTCCTTTTTGTATTCCTTTGGGAAAAGATTCCAAGAAACTGAATCGAACACTGTCAAATTCAAATTCCATTGGCTTCACTCCTATCCCAATTTTTCCTGTTGCGTCAATTTCTGATTGAAGAAAAAGGGTATCCGTAGCTCGAAGTATGGATAAATCTACTGTTTGACCGGCATACTTTTTTAATGTAGATTGGAATTCATCAAAAAATAGTATTTGTTCATCATTTACTTTCAAAATAATATCACCCGATTTGAGTCCGGCTTTCTCTGCATGGTGATTTGGCTGAAGCTCACTTACGGTAAAAGTCATCCTGGGCGTAAAAAAATCAGCTTTTTGCTCGCCTGATATTTTTGTAGCAAAATCCTGTGGCAAATAAATTGTTGTATCCACTCCGCTTCGGTTAATTGTATAAAAAGGATTATCACTAAGCAATTCATTGGGATTCATGGCATCTTCAAAATACAAAAGTTGTTTTCCATTTACTCCAATGATTTTATCGCCTTTTTCAAAACCCATTTCCTGTGCAAGAGGTGATGGAATAATACCATATTTGATAGAAGCGTTAATGGTTCGCATTTCTCCATATTTAAAAGCAAGCATGGCAAAAATGAATACACCCAATATAACATTCATAACCACTCCACCAATCATAACAATCAATCGTTGCCAAGCGGGCTTACTTCTAAACTCCCAATCTTCTGCAGGCTTTTTCATTTGTTCGGTATCCATACTTTCATCAATCATCCCTGCTATTTTCACATAGCCACCTAAAGGTAGCCAACCTATACCCCATTCTGTTCCACCTTTTTTGAAGCTAAAGAGTTTAAATCCCCATGCATCAAAAAACAGGTAAAATTTTTCAACCCGAATACCAAAGGCTCTTGCAGCCCAATAATGTCCTAATTCATGTATCGTAACTAAAATGGAAAGCGCAGTTATTAACTGTGCAGCCATGATTAATGCTTGCATATTGTAATTTTAATTTTGTAGTGAAGCGTGCGAAAATAGGTTAAATTCATTTAGGTTCTATACAAACATTTTAGCAAGAAAATTTATCGCTGTTTCTCTTGTCAGTTGGTCTGTTTGGATATAGTCATCTATGGTTGGGTGCTTAATAAAATCTACTGTTTCCATACATGCTTCATTAAGTTCGGCAATTTGAAGAAACTTGATTTTATCATCAAGAAATGCCTGAACAGCAATTTCATTCGCTGCATTTAAGATACAAGCCATATTACCAGCATTATCCATTGCTTTGTAGGCCAAGGCTAGGTTTTTGAAAGTTGCCATGTCGGGCTCTTCAAATGTGAGTTGGTTATGTCGAGTAAAATCCATTCTCGGAAAGGAAGTTTGCACCCGATTGGGGTAAAAAAAAGCATAGTGAATAGGCAGTTTCATGTCAGGTAGACCCATTTGTGATTTTATACTTCCATCTTTAAATTCAACCATACTGTGTACGATACTTTGCGGGTGCACCACTACTTTTATTTGAGATGCATTTACTCCAAATAGCCACTTTGCCTCAATTACTTCAAGGCCTTTATTCATCAATGTGGCAGAATCAATCGTGATTTTTGCACCCATTGACCAATTGGGATGTTTTAGTGCCTGAGCTTTGGTAACTTCCAATAAATCTTGTTGTTTTTTACCCCTGAATGGACCTCCACTTGCTGTTAGAATTACATGTTCTATTGAATCCGGATGCTCACCTACTATGCATTGAAAAATAGCCGAATGTTCCGAATCTACAGGTATGATTTCTACCTGATTTTGCATGCAGGCATTGGTTATTAATTCTCCGGCTACCACCAGAGTCTCTTTATTTGCCAATGCTATTCGTTTTTTATTTTCGATGGCTTTTAACGTAGGCAAAAGACCACTGTAGCCGACCATTGCAGTTAAAACGGTATCAGAAGTTGTAATCTCCATTAAGTCCGTTATGGATTTACTTCCGGCAAACACTTTTATGTCAAATGAAGAAAGAGATTCTTTTACATACTTATACTTCGATTCATCAGCAATCACAACATGGTTGGGCTGAAACTCGATAGCTTGTTTGATTAGCAAATCAGCATTTGAATTTGCAGTAAGCACTTCTGCCTGAAGGCTGGTTGGGTTTGCACGGATGATATCCAGTGCTTGTGTTCCAATTGATCCGGTACTACCCAGAATGGCTATTTTCTTTTTATCCGTATCCATTTTATAAAACGAATGTAAAATAAAACAGGCTACAACTTGTGAGGGTGTAGCCTGTTTTAGTTATTTCAAATATATATTAGTGAGTTGACAGGTAATTGGCTATGCCTTCGGCATTGTCTTTAAGTCCATCTTTACCTTTTTCCCAATCAGCAGGACAAACTTCACCTTTTTCTTCAAAAAACTGAAGCGCATCAATCATGCGGATGGCTTCATCTACGCTGCGACCTAAAGGAAGATCATTAACAACCTGATGACGAACAATACCTTGTTTGTCTATAAGAAACAATCCTCGGTATGCAACTGCATCTTCTCCTTGATTGCCTACCCACATCATATTACCGGTTTCATCATAATCATAATATCCGGCAAGTACGCCATAATTTAGGGCGATTGTTTTGTTTACATCAGCCACTAAAGGGTAAGTTACACCTTGAATACCTCCATCATTCTGAGGGGTATTTAGCCAAGCCCAATGACTGAATTTTGAGTCGATTGAGCAACCCACAACCTGTACATTTCTGTCTTCGAAATCTTTTAATCGTTTTTGGAACGCAATAATCTCAGTTGGACAAACGAATGTAAAATCTAATGGATAGAAATAAAACAATACATGCTTTTTACCGATGAATTGATCTAAAGAGAAATCATCTTCAAAATCGCCACCATTTACTACAGCTGCAGCTTTAAACGAAGGGGCTTTTTTTCCTACTAACATTGTCATAATATTTATTGATTTATGTGTTACTTAATATAATTATCCATTCATAGACGCAAGAAACTCCTCATTTGTTTGCGTTGACCTCATATTTTTTAACATTAGGTCCATTGCTTCTTCAGGATTCATATCGGCAATGTGATTTCTTAGAACCCACATGCGCTGAAGTGTTGCTTTTTCAAGGAGTAAATCTTCTCTTCTTGTACTGGAAGCTACAATGTCGATTGCTGGGTAAATGCGCTTATTTGCAAGACGTCTGTCTAATTGCAATTCCATATTTCCGGTTCCTTTGAATTCCTCAAAGATTACCTCATCCATTTTAGAACCTGTTTCGGTTAATGCGGTAGCAATAATGGTAAGCGAGCCTCCATGTTCAATTTTTCGTGCGGCTCCAAAAAACCGTTTTGGCTTATGCAATGCATTGGCATCCACACCACCTGATAAAATTTTTCCTGATGCAGGCTGAGCTGTATTGAATGCACGCGCCATGCGGGTAATCGAGTCGAGAAGTATAACGACATCGTGGCCACACTCTACCATTCGTTTCGCCTTTTCCAATACAATATTGGCAAGCTTCACGTGCTTTTCTGCTGGCTCATCAAAAGTTGATGCCACGACTTCTGCCCGAACACTGCGTTGCATATCCGTTACCTCTTCAGGGCGCTCATCGATTAATAAAATAATCAAATAAACTTCGGGATGATTTTTTGCAATGGCATTGGCTATATCTTTCAGTAAAATTGTTTTTCCAGTTTTGGGCTGCGCTACGATAAGTCCTCTTTGGCCTTTCCCAATGGGAGCCAGCAAATCAATAATACGGGTTGAGAAAACATTTGAATTATCTGCTAACCTCAATTTCTCATCCGGAAAAAGTGGAGTCAAATGTTCGAATGCAACCCTATCACGCACTTGAGTAGGAGTTAATCCATTCACCGATTCAATTTTTGTGAGGGCAAAATACTTTTCTCCTTCTTTGGGAGGACGAATGGTGCCTTTAACCGTATCACCGGTTTTAAGACCAACCAATTTTACGTGCGAAGGACCTACATAAATGTCATCTGGAGAAGACATGTAATTGTAATCGCTCGAGCGTAGAAATCCGTATCCATCGGGCATCATTTCCAACACACCTTCAGCACTTACAATGCTTTCGAGTTCCTGAAGCAATGCATTTTGTTGTTGCATACGTTCATAGCGTTCCTGTTTTTTATCCCGAAAACGGTTTTGGTCATTTCCCGAATGCTGTGTTGTTTGATATTCAGCTTGTTCTTCGGTTTCGTTGGTTGTTGACACATTGCCCGACACTTCTTGGGTGTTTGTTGAATCAGTGTCTCTTAAATTAACCTCATAGGTTTGTACCTTTTTCTCAGCATCAGCATCTGTTTCTTCTTTAGCTGATACTTCTGTAGGCTGAACTACAGGTACATCCTCTACTTTGGCAATTGTCTTTTTAGTTCTAACTTTTTTCTTTTTATCTTCTTTAGATTTTTGAGCTAGCTCAATTTGTGCAATTAAATCTTGTTTGGATAAACTTTCAATTCCTTGGATTTTCAATTTGCCTGCGAGTTCGATTAACTCAGCATCAAGCATGTCATTCAACGTTTTTGTGTCGTGCATGTAAATATGTTTGGATTATAATATTCTTTCCCTTTGCAGGTTCCTTAAAGAATCAATAAATATTCAGGATTGTTGGGAGAAGAATGATACAGTGTGCAATGATATGATTTTTTTGAATTAAAAAACAAAATCAATAGATTTATTATCATTTTCCTATGGCAAATCTATCTATCTCATTTTCAAAGAGCTTATCAGATTCATTCTATCATTAGTTGATGCGAATTAATAAATCGGTTAGTAAGTAAATTAACGAATAAGTAGACGAAGTGACCGAAATACAACTTACTTAGTCAATAAAAAGTTTTCTCTGTTCTGATGAAGGAATTTTACAAGCTTCAAATTTCCCAAACCATTTATATCGATTTCGCGCTATTAAAGAATAAAAAGCATCTCTAATAAAGGGAGGCACAATATAAAAAATAGATACCCATAGCCATGCACCTCCTATTTCTAACATTGCTTTAAGCACTCCGGTAGAATGAGAATAAGCTTTGTTATTTTTATAAAATAAAAACGAATCCATCTTCAAATTCTCTCCAAGAATATTTTTGGCAAAATCAGATTGCAAGGCAGCATACCTAAGCTTTTGATGCTTATCTTGGGCAATCAGAAACTGCACACTTTTATCGCATAGTCCGCAAACCCCATCATAAAATACAATTGGATGATTAGTTGACATACTTAAAGTGTCATTAAATGGTTTCAAAGAGATTAAAAATGTATTTTCGCTGCCTCAAAATTGCATAAATATGTTTGAAAATTTAAGTAATAAACTCGAAAATGCTTTTAAAACCCTTAAAGGACAGGGCAAAATCACAGAAATAAACGTAGCAGAGACAGTAAAGGAAATAAGAAAAGCACTTATAGATGCGGACGTAAATTACAAAATAGCGAAACAATTTACCGATTCAGTAAAGGAAAAAGCACTCGGACAAAACGTATTGACCAGTGTTTCACCGGGTCAATTGATGATCAAAATTGTAAATGATGAATTGGTTACATTGTTTGGCGGAAAAGCTGAAGAAATAAATACCAATGGGAATCCGGCTATAATATTAATGGCGGGTTTACAAGGCTCAGGTAAAACAACCCACTCAGCAAAACTTGCCAATCACATCAAGAAAAAAGGCAAAAGTGTAATGCTTGCGGCATGTGATGTATATAGACCTGCTGCTATCGAACAATTAAAAGTTTTGGGCCAGCAATTGGAGGTTCCGGTATTTTTTGAAGAAGGGAATAACAATCCGGTAAAGATTGCTGAAAATGCAGTTAAAGCAGCAAGAGATCAAGGGATTAAAGTATTGATTGTAGATACTGCGGGCCGCTTAAGTGTTGACGAAGAAATGATGGCTGAAATTGGCAATATCAAACAAGCCATTCGCCCGCAAGAAATTCTGTTTGTTGTAGATGCCATGACAGGGCAAGACGCAGTGAATACTGCCAAGGCCTTTAACGATGTGTTAGATTTTAGTGGCGTAATACTTACCAAACTTGATGGAGATACGAGAGGTGGTGCGGCATTATCAATTAAGTCAATAGTAAACAAGCCAATAAAATTTGTAGGTATGGGCGAAAAGATGGAAGCACTAGATGTTTTCCATCCCGACCGTATGGCGCAGCGTATTCTTGGAATGGGAGATATTGTAAGTTTGGTAGAAAGGGCACAATCCGTATTTGACGAAAACGAGGCAGCCAAACTGCAAAAAAAATTACTTAAAGACCAATTCACGTTTGAAGATTTTTATGCTCAAATTCAACAAATTAAGAAAATGGGTAACCTAAAAGACCTGATGGGCATGATACCAGGAATTGGCAAAGCAGTAAAAGATATTGATATCAGCGATGATGCTTTTAAAGGAGTAGAAGCCATCATTAATTCGATGACACCTGCCGAACGAACCAATCCTGATATTATTAATGGAAACAGACGGAAACGCATTGCGATGGGGAGCGGTACCGACATTCAGCAAGTAAATCAACTCTTAAAACAGTTTGATGAAATGCGAAAAATGATGAAGAACATCAGCAAAATGAAGGGGGGCGGACAGATGTTGCCCAAAATGCCCTTTATGAAATAAAGTGAGGTTTGGGGGTTGGGAGGTGTGAGTTATGAGTGAAGTATGGGTTCACATCTGGGGTCTGATAATTGTGGGTTGAGGTTGAGCAAAGAAAAATCAGATGTGAGTGGGAAAGCGTTCAATTATGTTTTGATTTTCAAAATAAATGTCAGACATTTGCCGCCCCACCGGAATCGGAGACCCCGGTGGATTAAATTAAAATAATTTATGTCAGTTAAAATCAGATTACAGCGTCATGGACGCAAACAAGCACCTTATTACCACATAGTGGTGGCGGATTCACGTGCTCCAAGGGATGGTAAGTTCATTGAGAACATTGGTTATTACAAACCACAAACCGTACCCGCAACAATTGAATTGGATGTAGACAAAGCAGTAGCTTGGCTCGAAAAAGGAGCTCAACCAACTGACACTTGTCGTGCAATCCTTTCATATAAAGGAGCCCTTTATAAAAAACACCTTGCAGTAGGTGTTCGTAAAGGAGCATTAACATTAGAGCAGGCAGAAGCTAAATTCACCACTTGGATGGAAGACAAAAACAACAAAGTTGTTGCACATGTTGACCGTTTCAAAAAATCGATTAGCGAAAAAGCTGCCGAAAAACTTGCTGCTGAAGCAAAAGTGAAAGAAGCTCGTGCACAAAAGCTTGCAGAAAAACTTGCTGCTGCAAATCTTGCAGAGGCTGCTGCTGAAGAAACCGTTACTGAAGAAGTGGTGGCTGAAGCTGCTGAACCTACAGCTGAGGCAACTGAAACTCCAGCGGAATAAGCAGTCCGAATGAAAACCATCGACCGCAAAGCATTTGTGACGATAGGTAAAGTGCTAAAAACACATGGAGTAAATGGTGAATTAACCATTGAGCATTACAAAAAACCAGGTAAATGGGCTTTCCTTGAAATTCAGGGGAAGCCCGTTCCTTTTAAGGTAGATGCGTGCAGCAACACCATGGATGAACAATACATTATTAAATTCAATGGTGTGGATTCAAAAGATGAAGCCTCTAGCTATAATGGATTTAGCATGCTTATGCCAGGAAAAATCGGCACCGTTTCAGTAGAAGACGATTCAATAATTGGCTACCTCATCATTGATAAACAAATAGGTAGGATTGGGCATGTGGAAGATGTAATTGAAATGCCCATGCAATGGCTGATTCAAACACATTTTAATCAAAAGGAATTGCTCATACCTGCTGTTGAACCCATCATTATTTCTATTGATGATGATAAAAAAACAGTATCGGTAGATTTACCAGACGGACTTACAAACTAAAGAATCTTACCAAGATGGATATTGATATTTTAACCTTATTTCCGGAATATTTTAAAGGACCATTCAGTGAATCCATATTAAAGCGGGCCCAGGAAAAAGGATTGGTGAACATACACATGCATGATATTAGGGAATACTCAACCAATAAACATCGAGCGGTTGATGATTATCCATTTGGTGGTGGAGCGGGAATGGTGATGCAAATTGAACCTATTGACCGCTGTTTGGAAGACCTCAAGTCTAAAAAAAACTACGATGAAATCATATACTTGAGTCCTGATGGGGAGTTATTTAACCAACAACTTGCCAATCAACTTTCAACTAAAAAAAATTTATTGTTTTTGTGTGGACACTATAAAGGTGTAGACGAGCGGGTAAGGGAACACTTAGTAACCCGCGAAATATCGATAGGTGACTTTGTGCTGACCGGAGGTGAACTAGCCACAGCCGTGGTTGTTGATGCAATTGTAAGGCTTTTACCCGGAGTGCTTAGTGATGAAACATCTGCTCTTAGCGATTCATTTCAAGATGGATTGATCAGTCCACCTGTATACACCAGACCCGCTATATATAAAGATTGGGCGGTACCGGAAGTGTTACTTAGCGGCCATCAGGCAAAAATTGATGAATGGAGGCATGAGCAATCCATTTTACGCACAAAGGAAAGACGTCCGGGATTAACGGATGAAAGCCTTTAAGGTAAATTTTGAAACTTTTTTTGCAGATTACTTGCAAAGACCTATTTTCGCAGTCCATTTTTCAAAAAAAATTAACGGAAAGAGTTATGAACGCAGTAGAAGCTATAAAACTTGTTGAAAGCGATTTTACACAAGGAAAATCAATTCCTAAGTTTAATGCAGGAGATACAATTAATGTATTTTACAAAATTAAAGAAGGAGCAAAAGAGCGTATTCAGCAATACCAAGGTATTGTTATACAAAGCCGCAACTCGGGTTTGAGTTCTACTTTCACTGTTCGCAAAATGTCGAATGGAGTTGGTGTAGAGCGTGTATTTCCTCTTTACAGCCCCAATATTGACAAAATCGAATTGATAAGCCGCGGTAAAGTGCGCAGAGCTCGTTTGTTCTACCTTCGTGAAGCAAAAGGAAAAGATGCTAAGGTAAAAGAAAGAAGAGGTTAATTCTTTCTAAAATACTTCAAGCCCGTTTGTTTTATTACAAACGGGCTTTTTATTTATATTGCCTGCATGCTTAAGTCGAATATACAATCAACTGCCTGGTTAATTGCATTGACAGGTCTTTTTACGGAGGAAATTGCACGAGCATTTACCAGTATTTCGATGATTTTGTTGGTAGTTGTGAATATTTATTTATCCTTTGCTGCAGAGAAACAAAAACATCTCAATCCCTTCAAAAATACTATTCTAATTACTGTAGCCGGTTTCGTGCTAATTTATGGATTTGCTTTTTTTTACTCCTCTCCCCTACCTTATTTGATTGAGCGCATCATCATCAAACTTCCCTTCATCGTTATACCACTAAGTATTTTGCATGCCCCTGCACTTAACAGCCAACAGGTTAAACAAATAATTATCCTATTTAGTGCAATGGTTTCTTTTGTTGCATTTGTTATGCTAATAAACTACCTCATGCATTTTGATGAGTTCAATAAAATGTATGCAATGTCATCCGTTATGCCAAGTCCGATTAATCATATCAGATTAAGTCTGATATTTGCCTTTACATCTTACTTACTCTACTACTTAATTTTTATTAAACATTCTTTTACAAACAGCAGCACACAAAAAATGATTGCCTTATCGGCTATGTTTTTTATCATCATATTTACACATATATACAGTGTTCGAGGAGGACTAATTGCGCTATATTCAATTGCATTGTATGAATTTGTAAGGCATCTGCTACATACCAAACATGCGAAGAAACTAATGATAAGCGGGTTATTGGCATTTGGCATTGCACTTTTTTCCGCATTTACTGTGCCTACTATTAAAAATAAAATAGCCATTACCATTGAAGAACTAAACAAGTTTAAAGACGGCAAAAATTTAAATCACAGTTCATTGGGAAAAAGACTTGCCTCTTACGAAATAGCATGGAGTATATTCAAAGAGCATCCGGCTACAGGTTGTGGAATTGGAAATTATACGCAAAAAAATAAAAGTGAATTTAACAGCCTTTTTCCAGAAGTTGAAGTTCCAATTATTGTTCACAATCAGTTTCTATATTATTTGGCGGCCAGTGGGTTGATTGGTTTTTTGGTATTTAGTTTCAGCTTCTTTTTTCCATTGCTAAAACATCATCACTATCCAAATTTGTTCATTATTCATCTAATCTTATTATTTGTATCATTCCAAACGGAGCCCATGCTGGAAACCCAATTAGGCATAGCATATGCAGTTTTATTTTGGGCATTTTCGCTCAGCATAAAACCGGCAACTAATAAACTTAAGATTGAATAAGATTTTTCAGTAGTTTATATTTTAGAAATACTGAGCGGGCCGACACCCAGGATATTATGAAACCATAATAGCCATCCAAAAACCCGAGTTGTATAATGTAAGTCTTGAGAAATTTAAACACAGGACTAATGTATAATTTAGATAAACTAAAGGCCTGTCCTTCTGCTTTCATCTTTTGGGCATGTAGGTTTGCATACTTTACAATCCGCTCTTTGTGTTCAGCAATTGTGTAGTAAGAATAATGAAACAGATTACCATTAAAGGTAACTTGTCTTAACCCTTGTTCCAATACCAATACTTCATGTACGTAATCTCCTTGCCACTTTGCTTTGTGCTTTGAAAATATTCTGACTTTGCTATCGGGATACCAACCGCAATGATGTATCCATTTGCCGCAATAATTGGTAAGTCTTTTAAAGTAGTAGGCTGTATCTGCAGAGATGGATGTACTGCGAATTTCGGCTTCCAACTCTTTTGATAATTCTTCATCTGCATCCAATGATAAAACCATTTCGTTTGTTGCCAAACTATTGGCATAATTTTTTGAAGCTGCATATCCTTCCCATTGGCGTTGGATAAATTTAACCCTTGCATATCGCTTACATATTGAAGGTGTGTGATCGGTTGAAAACGAGTCAAGCACAACAACTTCGTCCGCTATGCGCAATGCACTTAGTATACATCTTTCGATGTTTTTCTCTTCATTATAGGTGATGATTATTGCACTTAACTTAATCATTCAATGTATTTTACGATTATGCTGCTTGTTACACTTGGTTGCAGGTTTAATTGCTTTGCCAGCTGTGTTCCTATTCTTACCCTATTTTCGGGCAATGTGTGATCATATATAAAATTTGAAATCAGTTTAGACGTGCCTTCTTCGTATACAGGTTCAATGACAATGATACTCCCTTCTACTTTCTTACTCAATACAAACTGATTGCCATCTACCCATTCAATATTCATATATACTTCACAAAATTGGGGCTGAACAATTGGATTGGCATTGATGATTGACCTTTCAGATGGGTTGTTCCATGGTTTGTAAGGCGTATTATTTACAAATGGTTTTATCCGCAATTCTTGTCCAATTTCTATTTTCGTAGTACTGAGTTTATTCCATTTTTGAATATCAGATGCTGTGGTTTCATACTGTTGGGCGATGCCATTTAAGGTTTCACCTCTCTGAACAACATGGGTGATATTATATTTTTGAACCGATTTTGATTCTTGCGCGTTGGCATGAGCGGCAGTTACAGAACCTGTATCTGATTTTACAACAATCGAGGGCGTGGGCAAACTTTTTTCCTTGTATGGAATACGAATTACCTGATTACGTTGAAGCTTCTCAATATTTACATTATTAGCTGATGCAATTTCATCAACCGTTACACCGTATTGTTTGGCAATGGCTAAAGCACCTTCGCCTTTTTGTACGGTATGAAGAATGTATTTCTTACCATTTTTTTCTACTACCTGCTCTTTTTGCTGAGCAAAAAGTAGAAAGGGTAACAATACAAACATTACAAAAATGCAGTTTCTCATTTTACATCATATGCAATTACAGTGCTCCAAGCCATAGGTTTATCTGCAAATCGGGCTCGTGTTTGTGACCATACTTCTTTGAACAACTCCGATTTTCTATACGCCTCAAGCTGGTTTTCATTTGCCCAAACACTAAACGTAAAATAAACACAATCATTGCCATTTTCTTTCAACAACTTGAGTGACCTGCACCCTGGAAAGCCCGCAATGTGGTCTTTGTATTTATTGAATACTTCAATAAATTCATTTTCCAGTTCAGGCACAAATACCATACGAACGATTCTGTTAATCATAAAATTGAATTAAAATATTGCTGCCCACTTTAAACCCAAGTAAGGATGAAGCTTCGCCATCAACCATCGCAATTTCAAGCAAATTATTTTGATTGAATAATGCAACTACACTTCCCGACTCTTCTTCACTGTAATATTTTACGAGTTTAGAAATTCTATCTCGTTTGCTATACTGTATTTCAAAAGACTTATATCGCTTTAAAATATCCTCAAAGTGATGTTTTTCTAAATTGGTAATCAGATTTTGGTATCCATCAACATGTATGATAGTTGCCTTTAAAAGGCTTTCATTTACCTGTTGCACTTTTTGTAATTCCTCCTTTTGGTAGATTGTAATTTTTGGCGTAGCCAACTTCCATTTTTCATCAACTATCCATTTCACCAGTTGCGGAAAGACTTGTAATTCAGCAAATGAAGGATTAAAAATAAAATCAGAAACACTGAAAAAATAAACACTAATGGATTGCTCAGGAAACAATACTTTGGCAATTGCATCATTGAAGGTGACTATAAATTTATTCTCATGTTGGAGAACAAAGGCCTGATTATAGCTGTTCGTATCACAATCAATGGCAACTAAAATTATTGCATAATCGGGTAATACATCCCAAACAGAACGAATTAGAAAACCGGCTTGGTGAAAACTTTTTGATTTTATGGTATTAGAGAACGAATGCCACCGAACACGAGCATCTACACCAAGCACTACAGTCATCAATGCTGGCTCATAGGTGCTATTGTTGCCATAATCGCTTATGCATGCAGTGAAAAATGTATGTTGGGTGGTCATTCTGATAAAATCAGTGCAAATTTAAATTAATTCAACCTCGCGGATTGGATTATTTGACCACAATATGCAGATGATTTGTACAAAAATATACATAAACAACCGGTTGCACTTATTTATCAGACAAATCCATCACAATTTGCTTTATTTGCAAGGCTTAACATAAAACCATTTGATCAAGAAAGAATTTATTATCGATACAGAAAAAGCAGATGCATCTGCCATATGGGGTCCATTGAATAAAAACCTTAAAGTTTTGCAAAAAGCTTTTAGTAAACTAAAATTACTTGCACGCGGGCAAACAGTGATGGCCACCGGAGAAGCGGATGAAATAGATCGATTTGAAATAGTCCTTCGCGGACTCGAAACATTTATTTCAAAATACGGCATTATCAGTGATGCACAGCTTAGCGGATTAATTGAACGTTCGCAAGTTTCAATTCAACCCACAAGTAAAGAAGTTACAGAAGAAACAGAATCAGCCGAACGAAATGAATCGGACGTGATTTTGCATGGAAATGGCGGAAAAATTATTCGTGCCAAAACGCCAAATCAGCGACAAATGGTCAAATCACTGCTACAGAATGATATTTTATTTGCAATTGGCCCAGCAGGTACCGGAAAAACGTATACAGCAGTAGCACTTGCCGTAAAAGCACTGAAGAACAAAGAAATCAAACGCATTATCCTGGCAAGACCAGCTGTGGAGGCAGGAGAGAATTTGGGTTTTTTGCCGGGTGATTTAAAAGAAAAGATTGATCCTTATCTACGACCACTTTATGATGCGCTTGATGACATGATAGCGGGAGAGAAACTTAAACTACTAATTGAGAACCGCACCATCGAAATAGCACCTATGGCTTTTATGCGCGGAAGAACATTGGATAACGCTTACGTAATACTTGACGAAGCGCAAAATGCGACCGACTTACAACTAAAAATGTTCCTGACCCGAATGGGACCCAATGCCAAATTTATCATCACGGGCGACTTAACACAAATTGACCTTCCAAAGCGAAATATGTCGGGATTGCTGAAAGCAGTAAATATACTTGAAAATATTCCCGGCATTGCCTTTACCTACCTTACTTTTGAAGATGTAGTTAGACACCGATTGGTGAAAGATATTATCAAAGCATACGACAAAGATGCATCCAACCAATAAATAGTATTAACATGGAAAACGCACTCATATCAACAAATTATTTCTTCCAATATCAAAAAGAATTTTACAGAGGTAAAGTTCGTGATGTTTACACCATAAATGATAACTACCTTGTAATGGTAGCCTGCGACCGGATTTCCGCTTTTGATGTTGTGCTAAAGCGTGCCATTCCTTTCAAAGGACAAGTTTTAAATCAAATAGCCTCTTACTTTTTAGATGAAGCTGCTGCTATCGTTCCCGTATGGAAAATATCAAGTCCCGATCCTAACGTAACTATTGGCTATGCTTGCAAACCTTATAAAGTTGAAATGGTTATCAGGGGATATCTGGCCGGGCATGCATGGCGCGAATACAAGTCGGGAAAGAGAACCATTTGCGGGGTTGCCATGCCTGAGGGAATGAAAGAAAATGACCCATTTCCCCAACCAATTATTACTCCTACAATCAAAGCAAGTCATGGACATGATGAAGACATTTCAAAAGAAGAAATCATCAGCAGTGGACTTGTAACCGAAGGCGAATATGAAAAGCTAGAAGCTTATACCCGGGCATTATTTAAGCAAGGAAGTGAAATCGCAGCAAAACGAAATCTTATTTTGGTAGACACCAAATACGAATTTGGTAAATATAAAGACGACATCATGCTTATTGATGAAATTCACACCCCTGATTCATCCAGGTATTTTTATCGTGATACGTATGATGCCATTCAGAAAAAAGACCAACAACAAAGACAGTTATCAAAAGAATTTGTAAGACAATGGTTGATTGAAAACGGTTTTCAAGGACAAGAAGGTCAATTGCAGCCCACTATGACTGACGAGTTTATTCAAATGGTATCGGACAGGTATATTGAACTGTATGAACACATAACCGGTAAGGCTTTTGTAAAAGGTGATTATTTAGAAATTGAAAAACGCATCGAACAACATATTGTATCTGCGTTAAAAAGTATCTAAACAAATACGTTCAATGCTTGAAGCTGTGCTTTCTCAAAAGCAAGTTTATCAATACCGGTTTCTATGCCTCGCTTCTCAAAAAAGTTAACCATATTTTCAGTAGGCATATTTCCGGTCAATTTATCCTCAGCCATAGGGCAACCTCCAAATCCTTTGATTGCGCCATCAAACCTTCTGCATCCGGCAGTGTATGCTGCCTCAATTTTTTCTTGCCATGCATCAGGAGTTGTGTGTAAGTGTGCGCCAAACTCAATATTTGGATAGCGTGGAATGAGGTTGGAGAACAAATAGGAAATAGATTCTTTATTAGCTATGCCAATGGTATCGGATAACGAAATGGTTTCAATCCCAATATCATTCATTTTTACTGCCCACTCCTCCACTAATTCTACATTCCAAGGATCTCCGTAGGGATTACCGAAACCCATGGAAAAATAAATAACTAACTCCATCATATGTTTATACGCCAAATCTTGAATAGCTTTTACATTGTCAAAAGCCTCCTGAAGGGATTGGTTTGTATTTCGTTTCTGAAATGTTTCTGAGATGGAAAAAGGAAAACCTAAGCAATAAACTTTAGCATATTCTGACGCCTGAACTGCACCTTTATAATTGGCTACAATAGCCAACAAATTTGTTTGGGTAGCTGATAAATCAATGCTATCCAATACAGCAGCAGTATCTGCCATTTGGGGAATTGCTTTGGGTGATACAAAACTTCCAAAGTCAAGTGTATCAAAACCTACGGCCAATAATTGTTGTATATAGTCAATTTTGGTTTGAGTAGGTATAAAATGAGGGAAGCCTTGCATAGCATCTCTCGGACATTCAATGAGTTTCAACATATTTAATAAAGATTATTTCACACAAATCTATACACAATATTATATAATAATATTTTACATTTGACATCCTTTTTTGATAAAGAACAAACATGACTGAAAATACGAATCCTGAGATGCTCAACACACCTGAAGAAAAGTTGGAGTTGAATGACGAAAAGAACAATATGATTCCAACGGAAGAATTGAGTCAACCTAAAAATGAAACTGAGGTATTACCTGTTGAGCAATTTACCATTTCTGTAATATCGGATGAACTTTCTGAAGAACATGACGAAGAATTACCCGATTTTAATGTATTGAGCAAAGATGAATTGTTGGCGTATGCCCTAAAATCAGTTACCGAACAAACTCCGGACCTCGCATTAAAAATGCTACGTAACATGAAACCTGCATTTGATGCTCTTCTTGAACTGGAAATGCAGGATGCCATGAATAAGTTTATTGAAGAGGGTGGAAATAAAGATGAGTTTGAATACAAAGCCAATGATACGATAAAAGAAGAATTTACCCGTTTGATGAAATCAGCTAGGCAAAAACGTGATGACGAGCGAGCCAGACAGGATGCCGAACGTGAAGCCAATATGCAACAGAAACACGTTATATTGGAAGAAATAAAAAAGTTGATTGAAGAAGATGAGCAGGCTGATAGTTTTAGCAAATTCAAGGAACTTCAATCTAAATTTAAAGCCATACGCAATATTCCAAAAGAAAAAAACGAAGAGATATGGAGTACCTTTAAATTATATGAACACCGTTTTTTCGACAGGTTATCTATTAATAATGAATTAAAAGATTTAGACCGTAGAAAGAATCTTGGAAGTAAAATTGAATTGATAGAAAAAGTATCAAAGTTGATGGATGAACTCAATTCAAAAAAGGTACTGATTTCGTTGAAAAAATATCAAGAAGAGTGGCGCTCAATTGGACCTGTACCTCAAGAAGCCAATGAAGATATCTGGAATCGTTTCAAAGCAGAGTGTGATAAAGTATTTGAAGCCATCAGGGCAATACAAATAGAAAACGAGAAAATAAGGGAAGAGAACCTATTGAAGAAAAAGGAGCTACTTGCCAAAGCGCTAGAGCTATCAAACTTTAACAGTACCAAAACCAAAGAATGGGTAAGCCAGACTGTGGTTGCCAACGAATTGATGGATAAGTGGAAAGAAATTGGTATGGTACCGCTTAAATATAAAGAAAGTTTGTGGGAAGAGTTTCGTACTGCCAGAAATGATTTTTTTAACAAGAAGAATATTTTCTTTAAACAACTTAATGCAGAACGAAACAAGTTTCTACAGGTAAAAAATGACTTGTGTGAGAAAGCTGAATCTATTGCCAACAATCCAATTGACTGGATGAGACAAACAGAGGAAATTAAGCACCTTCAGGAGCAATGGAAAAAATCAGGACCGGTACACGAAAAAATTTCTGAAGTTATTTGGAAACGTTTTCGCTCGGCATGCGATAGCTTTTTTGAGAAAAAAGCTTTGCACTATGCCTCACAAGTTGAAGAACAAAAACAAAATTTGGAAGTTAAAAAATCACTCATTGCTAAGCTAGAGGCTTTGCTAGCAGCCGAGCAACAACATGATTTGATTAATGACCTTAAATCTATACAAGAAGAGTGGAATAGTGCCGGCTTTGTACCAATGAATGACAAAGAAAAAATAAACAAGCGCTACAGCGAACTCAACGATATGGTTTTTTCTAAATTTAAAGAAGCCAGCTCAGCCATTCGCGATATGAAGGAGAAAACCCAATGGGAAGCACTGCTTAATTCTCCAAACGGTTTGCAAAAAATAAAAAGAGAAGAGCGCACATTGATGGAGCGAATCAAAGGACTAAAAAGCGATATGGACACGTGGGACAACAACCTTGGTTTTTTTGGAAAAAGCAACAAAGGTGAAAATCCAATGGTAAAACAGATTGAAGAAAAAATTGCTATCGCAGGAAAAAACGTTAAACAACTAGAAGATAAACTTAAAACATTACGCCAATTTGTAAAGCAACAAGGTGGCGAAATAAACGCCTAGAATTTGAGTTATTATTTTGCCTTGCTAAAACATTATTTGGTTGCCACACGAATTGATGTATTGCATTCTCCATTCGTATTTAAACTATACAACGCTTGTATAAAGTCAAACAAAAATATTGCGTCACTAACTGGTGCTCTTGCTAGCTATTTAAATTTTGAATCGAAGTTTAGAATAACTGAACAGAAAGATGTAGTTCTGCTTCAAGAAAATCAGCTGTATGATTTTTTAATTATTGATACAAATACTACATTACCTGATGATGCAATTGAGCAAATACTGAATACCTTATCTTCTACTTGTTGTATTCTGATGGAAAAGCCTTACACAAATAAGTATCGGATAAACTTATTGAAAACCCTTTCTGCACATCCTCAAATACATGTTACCGTAGATTTATTTCATTGTGCATTATTATTTAAACGACAAGAGCAAGCGAGAGAATACTTTAGACTGAGATGGTATTGAGATTTGTGAGTTGTGA
>CAYSBE010000008.1:23895-37712 GCA_964429245.1 uncultured Bifidobacteriaceae bacterium
GAATTGTGAATTGGGATTTTGGAATTGTGAATTGGGATTTTGGAGTTGAGTCTAAGGAGTTGAAAGTTGCATTTTATTAACCAGCAAAAAACATTTACGTATTAATACATAAAATTGTTTTTATTAATTTGAAAAAGCGTACTGGAGAATATTGGTTCCCATTTGAAGTGCTTTTTGTCTGACAGGTTCAGGATCATTATGCACGTCCGCATCTTCCCAACCATTACCCAAATCACATTCGTAGCTGTAGAAGCAAACCAAGCGACCTTTGTATATAAGTCCAAAACCTTTTGCAGAGCTGCCATCATGTTCGTGTACTTTAGGCAAGCCTTTGTCAAATGAATATTTCTGGTGATAGATTAAATGCGAAAAAGGAAGCTCAACAAATTCCAACTCAGGAAAAACTTTTTTCATTTCACGCCTAAAAAATTTGTCCATTCCATAATTATCATCAGCATGTAAGAAGCCTCCTGCAATAAGGTAGTTGCGTAAATTTTCTGCTTCCTGGTTACTGAATACAATATTTCCGTGCCCGGTTAAATGAATAAATGGGTAATTAAAAATATCCTCGCTTCCGGGTTCCACAATATCTTCTTCGGCTGCAATGTTGGTTCCTAAATGCTGATTGGCATATCGAATGAGGTTTGGTAATGAAGTTTTGTTGGCATACCAATCGCCTCCACCGTTGTATTTCAATTTAGCAATTTTGATGGTAGGCACACTAAATGAGGTGACAAGTAAACATACCAACCCCAGCATAAATCCGTTTCTAATTATTTGAATAACTGACGTTGACTTTTTAAATTTCATAAAAGATATACAGAAATAAAGTGCTTCATTCATCTATTAAAATTTGCTTTTTACTGACATAACAGCAAATAATGCGGCTGTTTCTGTTCTTAAAATGGTATTTCCTAATGAAACCGGAACAAAGCCTATTGTATTTGCTTGTGCTTCTTCTTCAGAAGTAAAATCTCCTTCAGGACCGATAAGAATATGAAATGTATTTGTCTCTTTATTCAAAGAGTGTTCAACGAGAAATGGCAAATAATTGGCTTCAGGTGCATTGCACCAAGCGATGAATTTCGCGCCATCATTAAAATCTTTTTTCATTAACGATTTCCATGACAAGGTAGAATTGATAAGAGGTAAGTGCCATTGTTTGCTTTGTTTCATGGCGCTGATAGCAATCTTGTGCAGCCTATCTAAATTGATGCGGCTACGTTCTGTTTTTTCTGTTTCAATAAATGTTATTGAATCCAACCCACACTCCACAGCTTTTTCTACAAACCACTCCATCCTATCCGCATTTTTTGTTGGTGCCACATAAACATGTAAGTAGTATTTCGAGGCTTTTGGATGTGTGATCTTTTCCTTTATCAATAGCTCACACCTCTTGGGATTGTCATCTATAATGGTAGCCTGCACCTCAGTTCCATTCCCATCAGTGAGATAAACCAAATCATGCTTACGCATACGCAATACCTTTACACAATGTTTGGATTCTTCTTGGTCAAGAAAAACAGAAGGATGCTGCAATGAGGTATTAAAAAAAATATTCATAAATAAAGTTGGGCGGCAAGATAAGAAAACTGTGGTTTATATAATTGAGTTTGGATAGTACAATCCACTTTATATATTGCAGCGTAAATCATTCATCAAACATGACAAATAATACACAAGGACATCCAAAAGGATTATACCTTTTGTTTACAACAGAAATGTGGGAACGTTTCAGTTACTACGGTATGCGTGGATTGCTCACGTTGTACCTAATAAAAGCAACAGTAGAAGGTGGACTCGGATTCAACGATGCCAATGCCGGTCTCCTTTATGGCGTGTATACCGGATTGGTTTACCTCACCCCTATTTTTGGCGGGTGGCTTGCTGATAATTACCTAGGCCAAAGAAAATCAATTACCATTGGAGGTATATTAATGGCAATTGGACAGTTCTGTTTATTTTTCTCTTCTCATACAGCATTGGCTCCATTTTATATTGGCTTGGTATTGCTCATTATTGGAAATGGTTTCTTCAAACCAAACATTTCAACCATTGTAGGTCAATTGTATCCTGCGGGAGACAACAGAAAAGATGCAGCTTTCACCATATTTTATATGGGAATAAATTTAGGAGCATTCTTGGCACCATTGGTATGTGGCTACCTTGCTGAAGATTATTTTGCGGTAAGAAATGCCGATGGCACAGTTGCTGCGTATGGATTTAATTATGGATTTCTTGCTGCAGGAATAGGAATGTTGCTTGGCCAAATTTCATTTAACGGCTTGGCTCAAAAATACCTAGGTGACTTGGGTAAAGAGCCAGGAGCAAAAGTACAGAAAGCAAAAGCAGCTGCCGAAGGCACTGTTGACCCTCCACTTACTAAAGAAGAGAAAGACCGCTTGAGGGTTATTGTGATTATGATGTTGTTTAACATTTTCTTTTGGGCAGGATTCGAACAAGCAGGCAGTTCTATTTCAATATACACTGATCGCTACATAGATCGCGGCATTGGTGATTGGACCGTTCCTACTTCTTGGTTTCAATCTGTCAATCCCTTATTCATCGTATTGCTTGGTCCGGTATTTACCGTTTTATGGACTTGGCTTGCAAAACGAGGGAAAGAACCAGCAACCATTATTAAAATGGGACTGGGCATGATACTTCTTGGTGTAGGATTTTTCTTGCTCATTGGCGCTGCCCTTCAACGAGGTGGTGATGTAGCAGATGAATCTGTTAAAGCCAGTTTGATGTGGCTAGTAGGTGCTTATCTTATTCATACTATGGGTGAACTCTGTTTATCGCCTGTTGGTCTTTCAATGGTAACCAAACTAGCTCCATTACGCTTAGGTTCATTGATGATGGGCGTTTGGTTCCTGAGTAGTTTTATTGCCAACTTCCTATCAGGATATTTGGTGCAGTTTTTTGCATCAATGGGTGCTATGACTATTTTTAGCATAATATCAGCTGTGGTAATTGTTTTAGGCATGATTGTGCTAATTATTTCACATCAATTGAAAAAAATGATGCACGGCATTTCTTAACGTACATATAATTTTATTTTTTCCTAAGCCCTGCAATGATTTTCATTGCAGGGTTTTCTTTTTTTATGCATATTCGAAGCATGAGTAAAACATCATCACACCCAAAAGCACTTCCTTTTTTATTTTTTAGCGAGATGTGGGAAAGGTTCGGCTACTACCTTATGATTGGTATATTTACTTTGTACTTAAAAGATGTTCAAAGTGGATTTGCAATGACAGAAGCAGAAGCATCTGACTTATACGGAACTTTTATTGCCTTGGTATTTCTAACACCGTTTCTTGGAGGGCTAATTGCTGACAGATACTTAGGTTATACCAAGTCTATTGTGATAGGTGGGTTATTAATGGGTGTTGGATATTGCATGATGGGAATTCATAACCTTACAGGACTCTACATTGCCATGACACTTGTTATACTCGGCAATGGATTTTTCAAACCAAATATATCAACCCTCTTAGGTAATATTTATTCCACCGAACAATATAAAGAGAAAAAAGATGAAGGATATAACATATTCTATATGGGAATAAATATTGGTGCGTTTGTTTGTAATTTTTTTGGTGCTGCATTGCAAATATTATTGGGTTGGGAATGGGCATTTCTAGCAGCTGGAGTGGGCATGTTTATTGGCGTGGTGGTATTTGTATTGGGCACTAAACATTATAAAGGATTTGACGAAAAAAAAGGCGTACACGCAGACGATATGCCTATGGGTAAAATAGCAGGATTTATTCTGCTGCCCTCAGTTGTTTTTGGAGTAATTGGTTGGTTTATCAAAGGGGTTGCTTCTATCGAAAATCCCAACGCCTTTATTTTTGGTTCTGATAGTACTGATGCCTTTATTTTTGCATGTATTCCTGTAGTATTTTTCTATGGAAGTTTATATCTCAAGGCAAAGCCTGATGAAAAAAGACCTATTGGCGCAATGCTGGCGATTTTTGCAGTAGTCATTCTATTTTGGGCTGTATTTAAACAAAATGGATCAGCCTTAAACACTTGGGCCGATAGGTATACGGATCGCAGGGTTGAAGGTGCTACCGAAAATGTGTTTAACACGCTGAAGCAATCAAAAGAATTGGTATATACCAAAGATACAGTAGCTGTTTATGATGATGCCTTCAGGCTGGTAAAAGAAAATGGAGAAGTAAAAAAGGAATACAATTACCCACTTTATTTTCGAAACGAGAATCCATCATTAATACCACAAGAAGGCGAAAGTGTTAGTGTATGGGCAACTAACCTAAGTCAGTCTATCAATCCTGGTTGGGTAATTATTCTTACACCATTGGTAGTTGCATTTTTTACTTGGTTAAGGGGAAGAAAAAAAGAACCTTCCACACCAGCAAAAATTGCATATGGACTATTCATCTCCGCGCTTTCGGCTTTGGTAATGGTGGCTGCTGCAAAAGCGGGAGCCAATGGCAGTGAAAAAGTAAGTGTTTGGTGGTTGGTTGCTTGTTATGGGGTAGTTACTATTGGTGAACTTTTTTTAAGTCCGATGGGATTAAGTTTGGTATCAAAGCTAAGCCCTCCACGAATTACAGCGTTGATGATGGGAGGCTGGTTTTTAAGCACTTCCATCGGAAACAAACTAAGTGGTGTGTTGGCCAGTATGTGGGATAAATACCAAGATAAGAGCAATTTTTTTATGCTTAATTTTGCCCTTCTCTTAGGTGCAACCTTAATGTTGGCTTTGATGCTAAAGTGGCTAAATGCCATCATGAAAGAAAAAAATATACGCTAAAGTAAGGTATAGTTGGAACCAATACTGTGTGGATTTAGGAATAATTAGTATACTTGCGGCTAGTTCTAATTTCAAAAAATGAAAAATGCATCACTATGGCTTGTATTGATTGGATTATTGTTTGCAACTTCATGTAGTTACAAGAATAAAAACATCCTTTTTCGTACTGATAAAAAGTACAAACCAAAAGACCCTCCTGTTATTGTGCTTAAATACGATTCACTGCGTGCAGTAAATAAATACCGCCATGTGATAAAAATTGGAGACCGTGTGTTGGTGCGTTTTTTAAACACGCAAGACCTGGGCATGATTACCGGACAATATATAGTAAATACGCAGGGTTCAGCAATGGGTGGTGCCGATAACAAAGGTTATTTGGTAAACTATGATAGTACGGTAGCCATGCCTTTAATTGGAAGGGTAAATTTGGTAGGCATGGACCGTTTGCAAGCAGCACGTTATTTAGAAGATAAATTTGAAGCATTTAGCGGCACCAAACCGATCATTGATGTAAATATTGCCAGCCTGGTTTGCTCCGTTTTGGGAGATGTCGCTACACAAGGCCAAATACCCATTGATAGAGACAATACCACCCTCACCGAAGTGTTGGCACTTGCCGGTGGCTTTATAGATGGTGCACAAAAAGATCGGGTGAAAATCATTAGGGGAAAAGAAGTCATTATTGCAAATATGAAAGACATTAACGCGCTTAAAAGCCCAGATATAATTATACAACACAATGATATTGTTTATGTAGAACCTTATGGAGCCAAAGCAAGAACTGAGCCTCTTCTATCCACAGGTGTTACCACTGTATTCTTTATAAGCTTACAAGTCATATTGTTAACCGTTCAATTAATGGCCATTTCAGGAGGCTTATAATACGCACTATGCAAGACAATCAAGAACAGGAATCCATAAGCAAATCCATCGACCTGAATAAAATAATTGCCATCTTGTTATCGAGGTGGTATTTATTGATTTTCCCCCCATTAATTGCACTTTCTATAGCCTATGTTATCTTAAGATATGAAAAGCCTGTATACATTTCATCTACCAATATCAAATTTGAAGATGATAGAGGTGGGCAGCTTTCTGATATATTTAGGTATGGCCGTTCTTCTGGTCGCATTGAGAACTTGATGAAAACGGAGTCAGAAGTATTGAATTCAAAAAAATTAGCTACCCGTGCACTTCGTGCAATGAACCAACAAACTTCCGCTATCATTAAAGGCAATATCGTATCAACATTATTGTATCCAAACCCTTATTTTAATGTCGAATTCTTGCGGCTAGATTCGAATGATATGGGCAAACAATTTACCATTCAATTCAATAAAGATAATACGTTTTCTCTTTTAACTGGTTCAGAAGAACAGGTTGTTCGCCTCAATGACACATTTGTCTTTTTAGGTTCAGTATTGAGTATCACTACGCCAAATATTAATGCCATAAGAGCCATTAATCAAAAGCCTATCATCATTCGTATTAACCATCCTGAATTGGACGGTGGAAACTATTCCAATCGTTTGAGAATCGAACAAATGCGCAATACCAGTATTGTAAACTTAACCTTTACAGATGAAAATGCAGATTTTGCAGCAGATTACCTGAATGCCCTCACCAAGGTTTATTTACTTGAAACTGTTGAGCAAAAGGCAATGGCAGCAGAGAATACAATTCAGTATATTGATTTCCAATTAGGCGAGTTATCGAAATCGGTAAGTACAACCGGTAACGAGTTGGCCAAGTTTAAGGTAGGAAATAAAAACATGGCCCCGCAGGAACTCGGAAGAATAGAGTTTGAAAATCTTGTGGATTTAGAGACCGAAAAACGGTTGTTTGAGTTGCGTAAAAAACAACTCCTGCAATTAGAGAATGACATTCTAAATGCTAAATCAAGCGATAAAAAGATAGAACTAATTGTAATGGACCCAACAGATGCAGAGGCATTAGTAAATTATATAACAACCTACAATACACTTGTTTTTGAGCGCATTGAATTGAATAGTAAAACCACTCAAGGTAGTATTGTACTAAAAAACAATACCATTCGATTAAACGAAACCAAGAATTTTATTGTCAAAACAATTGCGGTAATCAAACGCAATATTGATGAAAACATAAATGACATTGATAAATTACTCAATGAGAAAAATGCCCTTATATCAACATTACCGGCTCAAGAACAGGAGTTGTTTCAACTAGAACGAAACTTTAAACTCAACGAAAAAATTTATGGTTTCCTATTAGAGAAAAGATTAGAAACCATGATCAGCCGTTCGGCCATCATTGCCAATGTAAGCATCATTGACAATGCAGCTGTAAACCGCAATCCCATCTCTCCGATACCATCTAATAAATATTCGTTCGCATTGTTAATTGGCTTGGTAACAGGTGTTGTTACTATCTTATTGCTTCGGTTATTTTACAACCGCATTCCCGATAAAGAAACCATCGAAGGCCTTATTCGGGTTCCCGTTTTAGGTGTCATTAAAAAACTCCAAGAATCAGAAGACGACCGATACGGAGTATATGTGTACCGTAATCCAAAATCTGTTTTTGCAGAATCGATTAGGGGTATAAGAACCAACTCAAATTTCATCCTCAAAGGAGAGCGACATAAAGTTATTTGCATCACCTCTACAGTAAGTGGTGAGGGAAAAACTTTTTGTACCATCAATTTAGCAGCGTCTGTTGCCCAACTTGGATTAAAGGTATTAATAGTTGGTTGTGATTTACGCAGACCAAAAATGCATGAAGCGTTTGAAAACATGAGCAACCAAAAAGGATTAACCTCCTATTTGGTTAATCGGGCTTCAATTGATGAAATAGTACAACTTACTGCTTTTGATAATTTATATGCCGTACCAGCCGGTCCAACACCTCCTAACCCAGCTGAATTGTTGCAAAAAGCCGAATTTGAACATTTTATGGTAGCCATGCGCAATCGATTTGATTATATATTTTTAGATACAGCTCCTGTTGGCCTTGTTGCCGACTCTCTTACCCTAATGGCTCAATCTGATTTGAATCTATATATCATGCGTGCCCAATATTCAAAAAAGGACTTTTGTGTGATCCCCGAGACGCTTTCTACCAATAAAGACATCCAAAATTTATACATTGTTTTGAATGCCTTTGACTCAACTAATATCGCATATACTTCTATCTATAAAGGAGACCAAATACGGGGTAAAGGTGGCTATTATTATGGGAATTATTATGGAAGAAGTGCATATGGTTCTTATGGCAGAGGATATCATAAAAAATATTATTCTGATTACTATAGTGAAGAACTTCCAAAACCATTTAACTTGAAAAAAGCTTTTACCAAATTGATCAAGAAAAGTTAAGTAATGCCTAAACTTTCTATCATTATACCATGCTATTTCAATGCTGAAAATATTCCAACTACAGAAAAAGCATTGATAGAAAATGAAAAGAATTTTTCTGATGATATGGTTTTCGAATATGTGATGGTGGATGATGGGTCTAAAGACAGCACAATAGAGGCGTTAAAACAGTTTCAACAAGCCAATCAAGGTAAGGTAAAAATCATCAAACTTTCAGGAAATTTTGGTTCCTACAATGCCATACAAGCAGGCATGAAATATGCAACCGGTGATTGTAATATTGTGATATCTGCCGACTTGCAAGATCCTGTAGAGCTGATGCCACAAATGGTTGACTTTTGGAAAAAGGGAACCAAACTGGTGCTAGCCAACAGACAAGAACGCAATGATTCTTTTTTTACCAATGCATTTGCAAAACAATACCAAAAACTCATTAAAAGATATGCCTTGCCTACTTTACCTGATGGTGGATTTGACTATTGCCTCTTCGATAAACAACTAAGGGAAGAAGTGGTGGCATTGAATGAAAAAAATACCAATTCACTTTACCTATTACTTTCGTTAAATTATCCATATACATGCATACCTTATGTACGTCAAAAAAGAGAAGTAGGCAAAAGCCGTTGGACATTCAAGAAAAAAATCAACCTCTTCATTGATTCGTTTGTATCTTTTTCATACGCTCCACTTAGATTAATCACTATTATGGGTTTATTATGTGGAATCATTACGCTTTCATATGCAGCCTTTATTGTGGTTGCAAGGCTTAGTGGATGGATACAAGTGGAAGGATTTACGGCCATGATGCTTGTATTCTTACTCGTTGGTTCCTTTCAAATGATTGCCTTGGGAATTATTGGCGAGTACTTGTGGCGCACACTCGAAGCTTCTCGTAAACGTCCGCCTTATGTGGTGGATGAAGTAATGGAGAATTGAGATCACGCCTTTGGCGTGACAAGTGTGGGTTCACACCATATGCTCGATTGCTAATTTCTTTAATCATAGATCTTGTTCAATGTATATATTTGTGATATGGAACCGAATAAACCGGATATCATTCAAGAACCTGTTAGAGAATACAATACTTACTCCTATGCTGATTACCTTACGTGGCAATTGGATGAAATGGTGGAAATCATTAAAGGACGTTTGTTTAAGATGAATGCGGCACCCAAACGGATACACCAGGAAGTTTCTGGCAAAGTATTCAACAAACTTTTCAATTTACTGGAGAATAAACCATGCAAAGTATACGAAGCGCCATTTGATGTACGACTTCCGGTGAAATCGAAAAAGAACGAAGACATCTATACGGTTGTTCAACCTGATATTTGTGTAATATGCGACAAATCCAAACTGGATGATGCAGGTTGCATTGGCGCACCTGACCTTATTGTTGAAATCCTTTTACCAGGCAATAACCGAAAAGAACTGAAAGATAAATATGAGGTGTATGAAGAAAGTGGTGTGCTGGAATACTGGATCATTCATCCCAGTGAGCAAACCTTGCTGATTTATTCTCTCGTAAACGGAAAATACCAGCCTTCAAAATTGTTTACCACAGGTGATATTGTTTCATCAACATGCATAGATGGTTTTGCATTGGATCTTACATACGTTTTTGCTGATTTAGATTAGATTTACAGCATAATTATGCCCTGGTACGCCCTTTATACAAAGCCCCGCAACGAAAAAAAAGCAGCCGATGAATTGCAAATAAAAGGCTATGAAGTGTACCTACCTTTGATTACCACCATCAAACAATGGAGCGACCGCAAAAAAAAGGTGCAAATTCCATTGTTTAATTCATACCTTTTTATTCAAAGCGATTACGAAAAAAACTATATGGATATTTTATCGGTATTTGGTGTCGTAAAATTTGTGCGTATAGGAAAAGAAATTGCCTCCATTCGTGACGAACAAATCCAAAATATTAAAACATTTCTAAGTCACGATGCTGCTATTCAGGTGGTAAATCAAACACAATTTGTACTGGGTGATGCCGTAAAAATCACGCACGGACCCTTTTTAGGTATGAAAGGAAAACTGGCAGCATACCGCCAATCTACCTTTTTTGCCATTGAAATTGAACAATTAGGTGCCAACTTGCTTGTAACCATACCGGTAAATTACCTTGAGAAGTATTGATTTCTATTTTGCTTCATTATCCGACACCTTTAGTTTACAATTGACTGGCTTCAAGCTTCATTCAATGCATATACGCTTAATTGCCTTCGAATTGAAAGCATGTTGATTATTTGATCATAACTGTCTGGTTAAAAGCTCCATAATTATAATAAATTACTTGACTTTTTGGATTTAATTATTCAATATTGAGTACTTTTTTTACTCATTGTTGTTGGCACTGCAAAAAAATGCACTGTGACTGACGGGGCGAAGCCGTGTAATAAGATGCGAGATAATGAGAAGCGAGATAGCGGGAAAAAAATATTAACTCCATGTTTATTGATTAACTGGTTGTGAGCAGAAGACATAATTACGAACAATTGGAAATTTATAAAAACGGAATTGAGATTTCAGTTACTGTTCTGGGGTTTATTGACGAAATCAGGCCTTACAGGCTGGCCGAAAACATAATGGCTGCAGCTATCTCTATTCCAGGTAATATAGCAGAAGGATCTGAACGAAGTACTGACAAAGAATTTAAGCGCTTCTTAGAATTTTCCAGTGGTTCATCATCAGAATTAGCTACCCAGCTCACAGTAATTATTTCTGCTAATAAATACGAACACTTGAATCTTAAGGAACTATTATCGAAAGTGAAGAACAATAACAATATGATCCGTGGCTTTATGAAAACTTTGGAATCATAATATCCCACTTCTTAAAGTTGTACCCTCTCAAAATCTCACGCTCTCGATTCTCGAAATCTCATTCTCTCGAAATCTAGAACTCTCACCCTCACGCCCTCTCGAACTCTCACCCTCTCGCCTCTCCACATATGCTCGACACCCTCATTACTTCCAAAACCCGAATCAAGTTACTGCTTAAGTTCTTTCTGAACGGGCAGAACAAGGCTTATTTGCGTAACCTGGAAGCTGAGTTTGGCGAAAGCTCTAATGGTATTCGTGTAGAACTAAATAAGTTTGAAGAAGCCGGATTGCTTACTACCAGTGCCGAAGGGAATAAAAAAATATATACTGCCAATTCCCGACACCCAATGTATGGAGATATCCGCAGCATCTTAATGAAATATACAGGACTTGATAAAATTGCCGAACAGGTTATCTCAAAGTTAGGTGAAGTAGAAGCTGTCTATCTAGTTGGAGAATTGGCCCGTGGATTGGATAATCCGATTATTGATTTGGTGTTTGTGGGAGAACTTGACAAAAATTATTTATTAAGACTAACTGAACGTGCTGAAAAGCTCATTCATAAAAAAGTACGATTCGTCATCTTCTCTGTAGAAGAATTTGAAATCCAAAAGCATGTCATTCTGCAGCAGGCGCATGTGGAGATATTGAATTGAAGATGCGAGATAACGAGAAGCGAGAGACGAGATACAAAATATAAACCTTAAGTCTTCTGTCTATTGCTCTCAATTTAAGAAAATATATGCAAAAAAATACATTCATCATCGCTGAAATAGCACAAGCACACGAAGGTAGTCTGGGAATTGCACACAGCTATATTGATGCGCTGGCTGATTGCGGTGTGGATGCAGTGAAGTTTCAAACACATATTGCCGAAGCAGAAAGTAGCAACAAAGAGCAATTCCGTGTAAAATTCAGTTACGAAGATGCCACACGTTACGATTATTGGAAACGTATGGAATTTACACCCGATCAATGGGCAGGACTGAAACAACACTGTGAAGAAAAAGGCATGGAATTTATTTCATCACCTTTCTCGATTGCTGCAATAGAATTATTAGAAAAACTGAACGTAAAAAGATACAAAATAGGTTCAGGTGAATTAACCAATTACCTGATGCTCGATAAAATAGCACGTACCGGAAAGCCTATCATTCTTTCATCGGGTATGAGTGATTGGAATGAGCTGGATGATACCATTCACTTTTTAAAACCTTTCGGAAATGCCCTGTCATTGTTACAGTGCACCACCGCCTACCCCACACAACCTGCACACTGGGGCTTGCAAGTAATGCAGGAAATGAAACAGCGCTATCAACTTCCTGTGGGTTTCTCTGACCATTCGGCTGATATATTTGCCGGACTGGCTGCTGCTTCTTTGGGAGCTGAATTACTCGAGTTTCATGTGGTGTTTGACCACCGCATGTTCGGGCCAGATGCAAAAGCCTCACTTACCATACAACAGACCCAAAAGCTGGTAAGCGGTGTACGGCAAATAGATGAATCGCTGAATGCGTATAATACGCTAAAAACAGATGCCTCAGGTTTTGCTGAATTAAAAAATATGTTTGGTAAAAGCCTGTCGGTAAATAAAGATTTACCTGCCGGGCACACCATTTCTATTGAAGACCTCGAATCAAAAAAGCCCGGTAATATGGGGATTCCTGCTAAATACTTTCAAAAGGTTATTGGCAAAAAATTGAAGTCGCCATTAGTGAAGTGGCGTTTTCTTAGAGAAGAAGATTTATTTTAAACACGGGGGACACCGTGTTTCACGGAGATTACACGGAGTATATTCGCAATATGGAAATTATCGAGAAAGAGCTCAGTGATGTTATTTTCAAATCAGCTCTGAATGTACATAAGACATTGGGACCCGGTCTATTGGAATCAGCATATCAAAAATGTCTCATGCTGGAGCTTGTAAATAAAGGGCTGCATGTTCGAAAAGAGGTTTTGATAGATATAAATTATATGGACTCTGTGATTGAGCGAGCATACAAAATTGATTTACTAGTGGAAGACAAAATCGTGATAGAGTGTAAAGCAATGGATGCAATCGCTCCTGTGCATATGGCTCAGCTAATGACTTATCTGCGACTTTATGAAAAAAAGCTTGGCATACTGATAAACTTTAATGTCATGCTTTTAAAAGATGGCTATAAGAGAATAGTAATATAAACTTGAATAAACACGGAGTACTCTAAAAACACAGAGAACACACGGTATAAATTACAAATCACCACGCCCACCCCGTGCTTACTCGGTGAACCCTGTGAACACCGTGTTTAAATAAATTGACTTTGAAACTAAAACGTAAAATAGCTGTAGTTGTAACTGCACGTCCCAGTTACAGCAGAATTAAAACTGCGTTGTATGCCATTCAGCAACACCCGCAACTAGAACTGCAATTGATTGTTGCTGCATCGGCCCTGCTCGACCGCTATGGTTCCGCAGTAGACTATATACAAAAAGACGGATTCGATATTGCTGCCAAAGTATTTAATGTACTGGAAGGTGAAAACCTTACCGCAGCCGCGAAAACTACGGGTATTGGCATACTGGAATTATCAACTGTTTTTGATAACCTTAAACCCGATATTGTGGTAACCATTGCCGACCGTTTTGAAACAATGGCAACAGCCATTTCAGCTGCGTATATGAACATACCACTTGCACACGTGCAGGGCGGTGAAGTAACTGGAAATATTGATGAAAAAGTACGCCACAGCATTACCAAGTTGGCCGATTACCATTTTGTGGCATCGGATGATGCACGTGAGCGTGTAATAAAATTAGGTGAAGATCCTGCATATGTGTTTAACACAGGGTGCCCGT
>CAYSBE010000009.1:0-37335 GCA_964429245.1 uncultured Bifidobacteriaceae bacterium
ACTACGTATATTTTGTCAGGTTTATTTGACGAAATCAAACAGTTTGTTGAGTCGAAAGAAAGCAGGTTTTTGGTTTTAAATACGTTGCCCTTTTCATCTTTGTCGCTGTTTTCGTAAAGAGATGTCCATGTACCCAAGTCACTCCACCCAAATTCAGATGGGATGACATAGACATTATCAGCTTTTTCCATGATTCCGTAATCAATGGAAACCGATCTGCATTGCTCATATATATTTTGGATAGCCCTATTTTCATCGGGAGTAAAAAAACTTTTAGAGCCTTCTTTAAACAACGCATAATGCTCAGGGAGATATTCTTTAAACGCTTGTTTGATTGCTGATACACTCCAAATAAAGATTCCTGCATTCCATAGGAAATCACCACTTTCTATAAATGTTTCAGCAATTTCGAGCGAAGGTTTTTCGGTAAATGTTTTTACTTTATATACCTCTTTATCATTGCTCTCCGGTATATATTGGATATAACCGTAACCGGTATCGGGTCTACTGGGTCTAATTCCTAGCGTTACCAACGCATTTTGTTGTCGAGCATAATTCATGGAATGCTCAATAAATTGCATGAACCTTGATTCATCTAATATCAAATGATCAGATGGGGCCACCACGCAGATGGCATGGGTATTCATTTTGTGAATTCTGGAAACAGCGTAAGCTATACATGCCGCTGTGTTTTTCATGCTGGGTTCACCCAAAACGGCTTCGTTTTTTATGCCGGGTATCTGATCTTTTACAATGTCTACATAAGCTTGATTGGTTACAATCAAAATATTTTCTTCCAGAAAATGCTCAGCAAAACGCTGATAGGTGAGCTGAAGCAATGATTTGCCTACACCTAATATGTCCAGAAATTGCTTAGGGTAGCTCGCTCTGCTGTAAGGCCAGAATCTCGATCCCACACCACCTGCCATAATAATAGCATAGTGATTTTTGTCTTTAACCATTCTAAATCCGAGTTATTAAATTTTTAATTTGAAAAATCAACCAAAAAAACTGACTTTTATCAAAACAAAGAAACTTTTCCAATATTAATTAAAAAAAAACAAGTCTGCGTTATACCTTCGCTACCCTTTTTTAAAAACAATCAGAACATTCTGTATAAACAATATTATGGCAAAAACTAAATCAGCCGTAAAAGCCGAGACAAAAAAACCGACTAAGACGACTAAAACAAAACCAACCGCTAAAAACGCATCAAGTAATTATGATGCAAAAGCGGGACTACAGGAATTCTTTGGATTCGATAGTTTTAAAGGTGATCAGGAAATCATCATTAACAACCTGCTTGCCGGCAACGACACGTTTGTGATTATGCCCACCGGTGGTGGCAAATCCCTTTGTTATCAACTACCCGCTTTGATGATGGAAGGAACCGCCATTATTATTTCACCGTTGATTGCATTAATGAAAAATCAGGTAGACCAAATTCGTTCGTTTAGCCACGATACCGTTGCCCATTTCATGAATTCGTCCCTTACCAAAACAGAAATCACAAGGGTAAAAACAGATGTTACCGGAGGCAATACCAAAATGCTGTACATCGCTCCTGAAACATTAAAGAAAGACGAAACCATTGAGTTTTTGAAAAGTATCAATGTATCATTTGTGGCAGTAGATGAAGCGCATTGTATTTCTGAATGGGGTCATGATTTTCGTCCTGAATACAGACGCATCAAGCAAATGGTAAAGGAAATAAAAGATGTTCCCATGATGGCACTTACAGCTACGGCTACCCCTAAAGTGCAGCAAGACATCATTAAAAACCTCCAAATGACGGATGCCACCTTGTATAAATCGTCATTCAATAGGTCTAATCTTTATTATGAAATAAAGGGCAAAGGAAACAAGGCAGACAACATGAAAGAGGTTGTGTCATACATCAAAGCCCGAAAAAATAAGTCAGGAATCATTTATTGCCTTAGCCGCAAAAAAGTAGAAGAAATAGCCGAAGTATTAAAAGCAAACGGGATTAAGGCATTACCTTACCATGCAGGATTAGATGCCAAAACCAGGGCAAACCACCAGGATGCATTTTTGATGGAAGACTGCCACGTGATTGTTGCTACTATTGCATTCGGTATGGGCATTGATAAACCGGATGTGCGCTTTGTTATTCACTATGATATCCCGAAAAGTATTGAAGGCTATTACCAAGAAACGGGTCGTGCAGGACGCGATGGATTAGATGGCGATTGTTTGTTGTTTTACAACCCGTCAGACATTGATAAGTTAGAAAAATTTTTGAAAGACAAACCTGTTGCCGAAAGAGAAATAGGAACGTTACTCATATTCGAAACGCAAGCTTTTGCTGAAACATCAACTTGTCGTAGAAAATTTTTGTTGCACTATTTTGGAGAAGAGTTTGATGATAAAAGGTGCAATAAAATGTGCGACAATTGTCGTCATCCGAAGGCAAAGGAAAACGTTACAGAAGAGTGTAAAAATGCGTTACAAATTGTAAAAGAAATTGATGGGCAATACAATATTGACCATTTGGTAGATATTTTGGTAGGGAAGAAAACCCACGAAGTAGCTTTAGCCGATCACCAAAAAATGAAGCTGTTTGGCGTTGGTATTGAAAGAGAAGAAATCTTCTGGAAATCGGTTATGCGAACATTACTGCTTCAGGGATACCTAACCAAAAATATTGAGAATTACGGTTTGCTAAGCATTAGCGAAACGGGAGAAGCATTTTTGAAAAAACCGGTGAAAATTGAAATGCCTATTGATCAAAAATTTGAGCGGGTGGCAGATGATGATGAAAGCAGCGTGGAGGTAGAGAATGTGTTTGATGAAGAATTATTTGAAATGTTGAAAGACCTTACCAAAAAAATGAGTAAGCAAATGAATCTTCCACCGTATGTAATTTTTACTGATCCATCTTTGGAAGAAATGTCTTTCAAGTATCCAATTACCATGGATGAGCTTAGTAAGGTTACAGGTGTAAACCGAAACAAAGCCATGAAATTTGGTAAGCCTTTTCTTGATTTAATTTCAAAGTATGTTGAAGAAAATGGTATAGACAGACCTGAAGATGTGGTGGTAAAAAGCGTGGTAAACAAATCGGCTAAAAAAATTGCTATCATTACCAATATTGATAAAAAAATAGGCCTTGCAGATATTGCCCGGTCATTGGGAATGAGCATGACTGAGTTGCTGGATGAAATGCTAAGCATTGTAACTTCAGGAACCAAATTATCATTAAAACAATATGTGGTAGATGTGGCAGATGAAGATACGATTGAAGAAATGATGGATTACCTTAGGACATGCCAAACCGATTCTATAGATATGTTTTTGAATGAGTATGGAAATGAATTTGCCAAAGAAGATTTACAATTGGTAAGGCTTTACTTCATTACGGAGATGGCATTTTAAGGATGTGAACAATTTCTATTTGTTTACACATCACAATAAATACATTTGTCAACGAATAATTCAGAAGTACTGTGTCAGAAAAACGACCTCATAGTCAAATGAACACCTTGTCTGCGGGTGGGTTGCTTGTAGCCTTAGGAATAATATTTGGGGATATTGGTACGTCTCCTCTTTATGTTTTCAAAGCCATTATTGCAAATAAAGTTGTTACAGAAGACTTAATTTATGGAGGATTATCCTGTATCTTTTGGACCATTACTTTGCAAACCACCATTAAGTATGTCATCATCGTACTTCGTGCAGACAATAATGGTGAAGGTGGTATATTTTCATTATATGCCTTAATAAGAAGGCGAAAACCATTTCTTATTTTTCCGGCCATTGTAGGTGGTTGCGCGTTGCTTGCAGATGGTATGATTACACCTCCGATATCTGTATCTTCAGCCATTGAAGGTTTGCTCATACTCAATCCCAATATACCTACTATACCCATTGTTATTGCTATTATTACTCTTTTGTTTTTAATACAGCGCCTTGGAACCAATATTGTAGGCAAAACATTTGGTCCAATCATGCTGGTTTGGTTTAGCATGTTAGCCATTTTAGGTGCGATGTCTATTACCCACCATCCTGAAGTACTAAAGGCGCTTAACCCGGCATACGGTTATAATTTATTGGTACACTATCCGCACGGATTTTGGTTGTTGGGAGCTGTATTTTTATGTACCACAGGTGCCGAAGCATTGTACTCTGATATGGGACATTGCGGGAAAAAGAATATCAGGGTGAGTTGGATATTTGTAAAAAGCGCATTGCTGTTAAATTATTTTGGTCAAGGCGCTTGGGTTATTTCTCAAATTGGCAACGAAGCAGCAAACCTAAATCCATTTTTTGCAATTATGCCTCAATGGTTTTTGCTTTCTGGAATTATCATTGCAACATTGGCAACCATTATTGCCAGTCAGGCAATGATTAGCGGATCGTTCACACTTATTGCGGAAGCACTCCGGCTGAATGTTTGGCCAAAAGTAGTTATCAAATATCCCACGGAAGCCAAAGGTCAGATATATGTTCCGAGTATGAACTGGATTCTTTGGGTAGGCTGTATAACAATTGTTCTATATTTTAAGGAATCATCAAAAATGGAAGCAGCATATGGACTTGCCATTATCACAACCATGATGATGACAACTATTTTGTTGGTTAACTTTCTAAAAAAAATACGGGCACCAAAATGGTTTATATGGACAATTGGTATTGTATATCTTTTCATTGAGTCTTGTTTTATGATTGCTAATATTGAAAAGATACCTTCAGGAGGGTGGCTTACATTATTGGTTAGTGCTTTGTTTATTTTTATCATGTGGGTTTGGTTCCGTGGACGTAAAATAAAAAACAGACTTACCGAGTTTGTAAACCTTAAAGATTATCTGGTCCCATTACAAGAATTAAGCAAAGACGAATCAATTCCAAAATTTGCAACACATCTGGTATACCTCACCAGTGCCGATCACCTCATGGATATTGAGCGCAAAGTGATTTACTCAATCCTTCAAAAACAACCTAAACGCGCAGATGTGTATTGGTTTGTGCATATCAATGTGGTGGATGAGCCTTACAAAATGGAGTACAAAGTAGATCACGTTATACCGCATGATATCATTAAAGTAGAATTTAGGCTTGGATTTAGGGTTGAACAAAAAATTAATTTTTATTTCCGTAAGGTGGTTGAAGAATTGATGCGAAATCACGAAGTGGATGTTACATCTCGGTATGCCTCTTTAAGTAAAATGAATGTAACAGGCGATTTTCGATTTGTGGTTTTAAAGCGACACCTATCTTATGAGAACGAACTCTCAATAATGGAAGAGTTGGTAATGGATGCTTATGCTGTGTTGGACTCAATGAGTTTAACAGAAGAAAAAGCGTTTGGTCTTGATACAAGTTCGGTTACTGTAGAAAAAGTACCCTTGGTAATTGCTCCTGTTAAAGAGTTTAAACTCAAAAGGGTATATAAGTAAAAGGAACGATAAATTTTTTCAAACAATCTTTTGCACAATTTACCGAAAAGCATACATTTGCACCCCAAACTGACCGATAGTGTAATTGGCAACACGTCTGATTTTGGTTCAGAAGAGTCTAGGTTCGACCCCTAGTCGGTCAACAAAAACCTGCCGGATTTGAATAAATCCGGCAATTTTTTCAATAATAAATGGTCAATTATGTCGCCAAGAAATGAAGTAAAGTTATTCTCTGGAACCAATTCAAAGTATTTGGCCGAGAAAATTGCGGCAGCTTATGGCCAACCATTAGGTGATATTACCATTAGCAAATTCAGTGATGGCGAAATTCAGCCAAGTATCAATGAATCTGTTCGTGGTTGTGATGTGTTTTTCATTCAATCTACATTTGCCCCTTCAGATAATTTACTTGAATTGTTGTTAATGATTGATGCGGCCAAGCGCGCGTCATCACATTATATTACTGCAGTTATTCCATATTTTGGCATGGCCCGTCAGGATCGTAAAGACAAGCCAAGGGTTTCAATAGGCTCAAAAGTAGCTGCCGATATGCTGAAAGCAGTTGGTGTTAGTCGTGTGATGACCATGGATTTACACGCACCACAAATTCAAGGTTTTTTCGAAATCCCTGTAGATCATTTAGACCCATCGGTTATATTTATTCCTTATATCAGCAAACAAAACTTTGGCGATACACTCATGATTGCATCACCAGATATGGGCTCCAGCGCGCGTGCCAGGATTTATGCCAAGGCACTTGGGTGTGATATGGTGATTGTAGACAAAGAACGCAGACGCGCCAATGAGATAGCATCAATGAATTTGATTGGTGATGTTTCAGGTCGTGATGTGATTATGGTGGATGATATCATTGATACAGGTAATACACTTGCCAAAGCAGCACAATTGATAAAAGACAGAGGCGCATTAAGTGTAAGGGCTATGTGTACGCATCCAGTATTATCAGGAAAAGCGTATGAAAATATTGAGAACAGCGTGTTGGATGAGTTGGTAGTTTGTGATACCATACCACTTCGCCAGCAAAGTCCCAAGATAAAAGTACTTTCAGTAGCCGAATTGTTTGCCAATGCCATTCACAATGTGACAGAATTTGGGTCAATCAGTTCCTTATTTGAAATTAAAAAAGAACAAAAATCTCACTAATCAATTAAATAAAAATAACAATTATGAAATCAGTTGCCATGTTTGGTTACTTGCGGGACGGAGTTGGTAAATCATCTACCAAAGCAATCCGAAACGAGGGTAAAGTGCCGTGCGTATTGTATGGTGGAAGCGAGCACATTCATTTTTCAATGTATGCTCAAGACTTCAAATCACTGGTGTACACTCCAAACACCTACAAAGTAAAATTGGAGATTGAAGGTAAAATCTACCGCTCGATTCTGAAAGACATTCAGTTTCACCCGGTAAATGACAGCATCATGCATGCTGACTTTCTTGAAATTCAGGACGACAAGCCAATCGCGCTTCCAATTCCTGTTAAGTTAGAAGGAAATTCAGTAGGTGTGCGTGCCGGTGGTAAGCTTATTGTTCAGTCTAAAAAGTTGAACGTAAAAGCACTTCCAGGTCAAATGCCTGATTACATTACCGTAAATATTGATAACCTGGATATCGGTAAATCAATTAAAGTTGGAGAAATTAAAGTAGAAAACATGACTATTTTGGATTCTCCAAACAACCCAATTGTTACCGTAAAAACTACCCGTGCTGCTCAGTCTGCTGCGTCAGAAGAGAAAGACGGAAAGAAAAAATAATAGCAATTTTGAGGCAAATGAAAAGGTCGGTAGCAATGCCGGCCTTTTTTCGTTTACAAGTGCAGTTCTTTCATTGGATCCCAAAAATGTTTCTCAAAATCTACTACCACATCATTTACTATTTTTATCCCTTCATTTTCCAATAGCTGTTGCATGCGTAATGATGTGGCAAAAAAATGTTTTCCGGTAAGCACCCCTGCGCGGTTCACCACCCGGTGTGCAGGTATATTGGGGTAGGCATGTGAGGCATTCATGGCATAACCAACCAATCTACTGCTTTTTGCTGTGCCAAGGTATTTTGCAATGGCTCCATAACTCGTTACGCGTCCTTTAGGGATGAGTTTTACTACCTCATACACATCTTCAAAAAAAGTTGATGGGAGTGTCATGAATGCAATATACATCTTTCGCTTTTCAACTACATTTGCCTCATGGCTTTTCTTACAAAAATTAAATTGGGCTCAGTAACTAACCTGAGCGATGCCCGCTACGCAGCAGCTGCAGGAATTGATTATATAGGATTTTGTTTTGACCCAACCCAAGCCCAATACATCGCACCCATAAAAGCCAAAGAAATCATTGATTGGATTACAGGAAGTATAGTGGTAGGCGAGTTTGGCAACCAATCGATACAAGAAATTTCAGACATCAGCGAACTGTTGAGCATAGATGTGATAGAATTGGAAAACGGGTGCTATCCGGATGAACTAAAAACACTCAACCAAGCCATCATTAAAAAACTGGATTTAGAACAATATACGGAAGCATCTTTGAAAAATGAACTTCAAGTGTACGCTTCAGTTGTTGATGCATTTCATTTTTATGTAAGAAGTCACAACCCAAATTTTGACACCGCACATGCATTGAAACTTGCCAATGATTACCGCATTATTTGGGGATTAGATACGCAGGTTAGTGAAATAAAAAACTGGATTAAAAGCCAACATCCATTTGGCATCAATATTACCGGTGGAGAAGAAGAACGCCCGGGCATAAAAGATTTTGATCAGATTGCCGATATACTTGAGCAGTTAACCGTAGAAGAAAATTAGCTGTCTTTTACGAGCGCAATCAGTTTGTCAATTTCAGTTTTGTTGTTGTATATATGGGTTGATAAACGCAAAGAATTAAGCCCATTTTCATGCACTTGCCTTATGGTGATTAACTCTCTTTGACAACTTTCATAAAACGTTTTGGCATCTGTAGTTTTTATTCTGAAACCAATAACTCCACCTCTTGATTTTTCTTCGGTAGGAGTTAGCATCTCTATTTTATCACCTAATGCAATCAGCTGTTGTTGTGCATATCCAGCAAGTGAGGAAAGCCTTTGTTGTATATTATTCATGCCAATTTGATTGATAAACAAAATGCTTGCATCTACACCTTTAAACAAGGCATTATTCATGGTGCCACCGTAATAGCGGTGGGCGGAGTCGGCAAGCGCACCCATTACTGGTGGCTTTACGTTCATATTCCACATTCCTTTGTCGCTTCCTGCACCAATAAAAATTGGCGCAAGTGTTTGCTGCACATCTTTGCGCACATATAAAAAGCCTGTACCTTTTGGCCCCAACATCCATTTATGGCAACAGCTTGCATAGGCATCGCAACCCATTTCTTTTAAATTGAGCTCAACCATTCCCGGACCGTGCGCACCATCAAAAAATACAAAAATACCTTTGCTTCTGGCCCAGGTTGCAATTTCTTTTACAGGTAATATTTGCCCTTGTGTACATAAAATATGAGGCACTGCAATGACACGTGTTTTGGAGGTATAAGTGTTTATTATTCTTGATAGCGTTTCGTCTGCTGTTGGGCCGGGTGTAAATGGTTTTAATACAATGCCGTCTTTCATTGCACGGTTTAGCCATGGCAATGCATTTCCACCGTGCTCATGTGTGGTAATGATAACCTCATCGCCTTTCTTGAGGGGCAAACCCCAACAAACAATATTGATACCTTGTGTTACATTCATCGTGAGGGCAATTTCAGTTTAATCTGCCCCTACAAAATCTCCTAAAGTCTTGTGTGTATTTTCCCATCCACCGTAATTTCCATTTGTATCAATTTCTTGCATAGCCCTATTCATTTCCTGAATCACAGGATAGGGAGATGGGCCCATTGTTCCGTTGTTGAGATAAATTCGTTTGTTGGTTAACGGGAATTGTTGACGCACAAGTTTCCAGTATGCCTCTTCGTCATTCACCTCATCAGGTTTGGGAATGCTGTTGGCAAATGATTCGCTTAAGTGGCTTCCTGCAAAAAGACCTATTGCAGCTTGTTTGATAAAATTTCTTCTTGATCCCGTCATGGTTTCTGCTATTGATACAGCAACCTAAATAAAAATAATTGAAAGTAAAAATTAGTGTAAACGCAAGCAATCATTTATAAATTGCAACATGAAACAAGCCTATAATGTGATTGGATTGATGAGTGGCACTTCACTTGATGGCCTTGACATTGCTCATTGCTCGTTCAGGTTTGAAAACAACCAATGGTTTTTTGAGATTAACCAAGCCGAAACCATTTCATACAAAGAAGAAATGTCAGCGTATTTGTCGAAACTTATTCATATTTCTGGCATTGAGTTAATTGAAGCAGATCGCAATTATGGGAATTGGTTGGGAATACAAGTACGGGAGTTTTTAAGCAAATATCCGTTGGCAACTGATTTTGTTGCCTCGCATGGGCACACCATATTTCATCAACCCGAAAAAGCATTTACTTTTCAACTTGGGCATGGCCCTTCTATAGCAGCAGCATGTGGTTTGCCTGTTATTAGTGATTTTAGATCGCTCGATGTTGCTTTGGGTGGGCAGGGCGCTCCTCTGGTTCCAATAGGTGATAAACTTTTGTTTGAGGAGTATGATGCTTGTCTAAATTTAGGCGGATTTGCAAATATTAGTTTTGAGAGTGAAGGCAAAAGAGTAGCATTTGATATATGTCCTTGCAATATATTATTGAATGAATATGCAAAACAGTTGGGAATGCCGTATGATGAAAACGGAAATATAGCGGCATCAGGTATTGTAAAAGAGGAATTACTAGATAAACTAAATGCGCTTTCTTTTTATCAATTGCCGGGACCAAAATCGTTGGGACAGGAATGGGTGGCGGGGCATATGCGTCCAATTTTGGATAAGTATAATCTGCGTGCGCAGGATATGCTTCGCACATTAGTTGAACACATGGCTACACAAATTGCAACTTATATACAAGGAAAAGCTACTGTATTGGTAACAGGTGGCGGGGCATTCAATATTTTTTTATGTTCCCGAATTCAGGCTATTGCAAATACGACTCTTACTATTCCAAACCCTAAGTTGATTGCTTTCAAAGAAGCATTGGTATTTGCATTTCTTGGGGTACTCCATACCCGACATGAAGCCAATGCTTTGTCAAGCGTAACCGGATCAAGAAATAACAGTGTGGGTGGGAATTACTGCCATTAAATCTTTGTAGATGCATTATTTTTAGGATGATGTAACCAATTCCAATAATAGTCATATGTTTTGTATTCTGGCTTTTGGCCAAAATAGTTTTGTTCATCAACCAATTACAATTGTAAATTTTGAAAATTTAATACATACGCATTAACTTAGATATTATATTAAATATCCTAAATAGTAACATACCTGCGAAGATGCTTTTAGATTCTGCAGGTAAACGTGACCAAATAGTATTTTTTTAGTTCGTCATATGGCTTAAACACTTTATTTGCTATTAGACAAGCTAATCAACTTATGTACATGCCGATAAGATATTGTACAGCTGTTTTTAGGATCCAGAAATTCAACTATTCATCTGTTTAAGATGCATTAAAGGTCATTTGCTCAAAGGTCTATTACAGATTTACATGTTGTGTGTAGCACTAGTATCATCCAGACCAGATAGCAAATACATGGCATTGAGTTGTTAGTCAATGGGTCCAATAAAGACTATGTAAGTATACTAAAAGTGTCGCCAAAGATGAAGTAACCATAAACTAACCAAGATATAATGCCCTTGAGCTATTGATAGCTTTTTTGTTAGATAATTTGAATCCACAACTTATAGCAAGGCACCAATCAACATTAATAGTACAGAAGGCTATTAAAAGGCAAGCCGATAATCAACAGGGCTAAACCCGTAAACTGGAACTACCAAAACTCCTAACCTTCTTACATTGTTATTCAACTGTATGACAAAAGTCTGTTTTACTACTTCTTTATTTTCGACTCTATTTCCTACTTTCGCCACTCATTTGAACCAATTATATGTCGACACAAGTTATAAATCTGATTAAGCGTTACGAAGAAAAGCAGCCCGAAATAGTTTTTGAGTGGAAAGACAGTGAAACCGAAGCCGAAGGCTGGGTTGTTATCAACTCGCTGCGAGGTGGAGCTGCTGGCGGTGGTACACGCATGCGCAAAGGACTCAACAAACATGAGGTAACATCTTTGGCCAAAACCATGGAGATAAAATTTACTGTATCGGGTCCTGCTATTGGCGGTGCCAAATCGGGTATCAATTTTGACCCTGCTGACCCGCGCAAAAAAGGTGTGTTGGAACGCTGGTACAAAGCTGTCATGCCATTGCTTAAAACTTACTACGGTACAGGTGGCGATTTAAACGTGGATGAAATTCATGAGGTTATTCCGATTACTGAAAACTATGGATTGTTACACCCACAAGAAGGGGTTGTGAATGGACATTTGAATTTGGATAAAGATGAAAAACAAAACAGAATAAATAACCTGCGAATAGGAGTATCAAAAGTGTTGGATGATGCCCGCTTCTCGCCCGATATTAACAAAAAATATGTAGTAGCTGATATGATTACCGGTTGGGGTGTAGCTGAGGCGGTTCGTCATTTCTATGATTTTTGGGGACCTAATTTTTTATACAAACGTGCCATCATTCAGGGCTGGGGAAATGTGGCTGCCGCAGCTGCTTATTATCTCTCGCAAATGGACGTAATCATAGTAGGCATTATTGACCGCGAAGGCGGTTTATTGGAGCCTAAAGGTTTGAGTAAACAGCAAATTCGCCAGTTGTTTGTGGAGCGCGATGGAAACAAACTTAGCAAAGCTACCTGCAGTGAAATGGGTTTAACCTTTATTGACTATAACGAACTGAATCAAAAGATATGGAATGCAGGTGCTGAGATATTTATTCCGGCTGCAGCATCACGTATGCTTACACAAGAGCAGCTCGATACCATGGCCAAAAACGACCTTGAGGTTATTTCATGTGGAGCCAATGTGCCTTTTGCCGACAGCGAAATATTTCTCGGATCGATTGGTAACAATGCCGATGACCAGGTGGCTGTAATCCCTGACTTTATTGCCAACTGCGGTATGGCACGTACTTTTGCATATTGCATGAGCGAACACTTTGAAATGAATGACGAAGCCATTTTCAAAGATGCGAGTGTAACCATTCGAAACGCACTCAAACGGCTCAATCAGTTCAACCCTAAGCGTACGGGCTTGCTTAAAAAAGGACTTGAAATGAGTATGGTGAACCTGGTGAAGTGATTTTGGCATTTAGCTGTTAGCTTTTGGCCATAAGCAAACAGCCGATAACCAACTATAAAGAAAAACATATATATGAGAAACTTTAGAACATTAGACATTTGGAATAATGGGATAGATAATGTGGAGTTGATTTATTCAGTAACCAGAGAATTTCCTGATTATAAAAGATTCGGATTGGCATCTCAGATGCAACGTGCCGCAGTATCAATACCCTCGAATATTGCGGAAGGTTGCAGCCGAAGCAGTGATGTAGAATATAAACGATTTTTAGAAATAGCAATGGGTTCAGCATTTGAACTGGAAACACAACTAATTCTTTGTCTGCGTCTGGATTATATTTCTCAGTTACAATATGATGAAATACTCTCACCACTTCATCTTGAACAAAAACAGATTAACGCGTTAATAAGTAAGATTAAAGAAGGGAAATAGCTTTTAGCCATTAGCTAACAGCCAATCCCCAACAGCCAATAACCAACCGCCATAAATGAACTTCGAAAATACATTAGCATTTGCGCAGCAATTAGACAAACAAGATAAACTCGCGCGTTTTCGCAACGAGTTTCACCTTTTGCAAAAAGATGGCAAGCCCGTTATTTACCTTTGCGGAAACTCACTTGGGTTGCAACCTAAACGTGTGCGCGAAGCCATCAATCAGGAGTTGAAAGATTGGGCTGAGCTAGGTGTGGAAGGACATTTTGCGGGGAAAAACCCGTGGATGTATTACCACCATTTTTTAACTGAAAAGGCTGCAAAAGTTGTAGGCGCAAAACCAAGTGAAGTGGTGGTGATGAACAACCTTACTGCAAACCTGCACTTGATGATGGTCAGTTTTTATCGCCCTACCAAAACCCGCTACAAAATCATGATGGAAGTATCGGCATTTCCAAGTGATCAGTATGCCATGGAAACACAGGCGTTGCATCATGGATTGAATCCTGATGATGTTATTATTGAACTAAAACCACGTGAAGGGGAATACACCCTCCGCACCGAAGATATCATTGCGAAAATTAATGAACACAAAGATGATCTTGCCATCGTGATGATGGGTGGTGTAAATTACTATACAGGTCAAGCATTTGATATGGAAGCTATTGCCAAAACAGCACATGATGTTGGAGCAACAGTAGGTTTTGATTGCGCACACGCTGCAGGTAATTTAAATTTAAAACTACACGACTGGAATGTAGATTTTGCAGTTTGGTGCACCTATAAATATTTGAACTCAGGCCCGGGCGGAACAAGCGGAGTGTTTGTGCATGAGCGTCATGGAAATAATCCGGACTTAATTCGTTTTGCTGGTTGGTGGGGACATGATGAAAAAGAGCGTTTTCAAATGAAAAAAGGATTTAAACCCATGGAAGGTGCAGCAGGATGGCAACTTAGCAATGCACAAATTTTCCCGATGGCCATTCATAAAGCCTCACTTGATTTATTTGACGAAGCAGGTATTGAAAATTTAAGAGCCAAAAGCGAAACCCTTACAGGATATTTGGAGTTTATACTAAGTGACTACAGCAAACATTTAATAGTAATCACACCAAAAACAGCAGCCGATAGAGGTTGTCAGCTCTCCATCATTGTAAAAGAAAACGGTAAAAAACTATTCGATTATTTAGAAGCAAATGGCATCATGCCTGATTGGCGCGAACCGGATGTGATTCGCATGAGTCCTGTGCCCATGTACAATACGTTTGAAGAGGTGTTTTATATTGGAAAAGCACTTGAATCATATTTTAAAATTAATTAAATGACACAAAAAATTACCATCATAGGCGGAGGGTTAGCCGGAAGTTTAGCCGCAATATACATGGCCAAACGCGGATTTGAAGTAAACCTTTTCGAGCGCAGACCCGACATGCGTAAATCCAATATCTATCAAGGCAAATCCATCAACCTTGCACTGAGTACACGGGGATTACACGCGCTTGAAAAAATCGGCTTGGATAAAGAAATCTTGGCAGATGCCATTCCCATGTATGGCCGCATGATGCATAGCAAAACGGGTGAGCTTTCATATCATCCTTATGGTAAACAAGGGCAAGCCATCAACTCTGTTTCGCGAGGAAGATTGAATCAAAAGCTAATTGAATTGGCAGATGAATTTCCTAACATCACCATCTACTTTAACAGCAAGTGCATTGATGTAGATGTAAATAAAACCACAGCTATTTTTGAACTGGAAGACGGGTCGCACAAAACCATAATCAGTGATAGGATACTCGGCACCGATGGTGCATTTGCAGCCACGCGTAGCAAACTACAAACAAGTGAACGTTTCAACTACTCACAAAGTTACTTGCATGTAGGCTATAAAGAATTAGAGATTCCTGAAGGTGAAAATGGAAGTTTTATGATGGAGAAAAATGCATTACATATTTGGCCACGTGGCTCTTTTATGATGATTGCATTACCAAACCCTAAAGGAGATTTTACGTGTACACTTTTCATGCCTTTTGACTTGTTTGATTCCATCAAAACCAAAGAAGATGTGGCAAGATTCTTCAATGAAGAATTTGCCGATGCAGTGCCCATGATGCCAACTTTATTGGATGATTACATGAAAAATCCAACTTCTAATTTAGTTACTGTACGCTGCTACCCGTGGGTTAAAGAAGATAAATTGGCCTTGGCGGGTGATGCTGCGCACGCTGTAGTTCCATTTTACGGACAAGGTATGAATTGCAGTTTTGAAGACATTGTGGTTTTGGATAACATGATTGAAAAATACGGGAACGACTGGAACACCATTTTTGACGAATACCAAAAAGAACGCAAACCCAATGCCGATGCTATTGCCGACTTAGCGATTCAAAACTACTATGAAATGGCAGACAAGGTGGGCGACAAACATTTCTTACACAAAAAGCATATCGAACATGAATTAACAGAATTATACCCTGATAAATTTAAATCGCAATATGAGCTAACCACATTCAGCCTGAGTGGGTACAAGTACGCATGGGATATGGGAAAGAAAAATGATACACTTCTCGAAAAAATAATTGCTGAAAAAGCTGAAGATAAAATCAAGGATGCTTCATACATGGAGCAACTTTGGCATTTGCTACTATAGCTTCAGCCTTTGCATTTTATTAACTCTATACAGATATATGTACAACATGAAACGTTTTTCCAATTTCAGTCATAATTGATTCTTATGAAAATTTATATTCATATATTTATTATAATATTTTGTTCGTCAAGCCTATTTGCACAAAAGCATATTTTAACGGATAGTAAACAGATTGCGGCTATCATGCAGGTGCAGCAGGAAGCATGGAATGAGGGCGACTTGGAAGGCTTTATGGCTCCATATTGGAAAAGCGATTCGCTTATGTTTATAGGTAAAAAAGGTGTCACCAGAGGATGGCAGCAAACATTGGATAATTACAAGAAATCATACCCCGACAAAGCTTCGATGGGTCAACTTAATTTTGATATTTTAAGCATTGACATGGTATCGAAAGATGCTGCTTATGTAATTGGGCGTTGGCACCTCAAACGAAATGCGGATAAAGGAAACCTAGATGGACATTTTACATTGTTGCTCAAAAGAATAAATAAGCAATGGGTTATTGTAAGCGACCACAGCAGCTAAGGTGTAATTCTTACGCGATAGCGTCTTACGTCATACGCAGCAAATAAGCCAAGTCCGTCTCCTGTTATATTGGTGGGTAAATTTGCAGGTGGCGAACTGAAGAATGAACTGCCACCACGTTGACCAAGTGCTTGTAAATAACGGTATACATTATCATCTACAGTTCTGAAAATCATGATGCAGGTATCATTTTCTTTTAGGCGTAAAAAAGGTAATTCAAATACATAAGGATAATCGGAAGGAAAATCTTTGTTGTCAAACAATACCCTAAAATCAAAAATACTGTCTTTGCCAAAAGATGTTAATTCGTCTTTATACCCAAAACGAAAATAAGTGTATTTAATTTTTGGCCTGCTATCCAATGCTGCATAAGCTACCGTATAGCCTTCTTCAATAAAGGGTTCTTCGGGCTTGAACACAGGAACAATTGTATCTAGGTCATACCCGTCTTCCAAAAACGAAGCGGAGGTATAACTTTTACCATTATGGGTAATAAGTAAATTGTAAAGTGTATTGGCAATACCTTTATAAGGGCTGGGTGCTTTATAAATACCATTTCCTTCATGTGTAAACGAAATTCCATTTACAGATACTTGTGCATCAGTTACCAAAGGAACAGGTGAAGTATTGTCTAAGTAAGGCAAAGTTTTAGTAAGCCTTATAAACGAACTGTCTAATTCGGTACTTATTACCCCTTCAACTACGAGCCTTTCAGCACCATCTGGTTGGTCTATTTCAATAATTTCTTCGCAGGAAGAAAAAAGAATAACTGCAGCAAATACACCAATAAAGAGATATATGTTGTATTTCATATTTAGAATTTAAAATTATACGTGATAGATGGAACAAAAGTGAACAAATAGGTCTTTACAACTTCATTTTTTCCTGTCTCCAGATTTTGTCTGAAATCAATTGAATAGGCATTCTTGCGGCCGTATACATTATAAATAGAGAATACCCAATTGCTTTCGTTTTTATAAACTTTTCCCGGTATCTTTTTTCGTCCAAGTGTTAAGGATGCATCCATGCGGTGATAAGCAGGTAATCTTGCACTGTTTCGTGTGCCATATACTACATCATTTTTTCCCTCAAACTGAATATAAGCAACTGCCGGTGTATAGGTATCGCCAGTTGCATAAATGAAATTAGCTGATATATTTATTCTTCTGCTAATGTCGTGAGCCAATACTACAGTCAGGTAATTTCTTCTGTCAAATCGGAAATTATACCATTGGTCATTATTCACTCCATCTGCTTGCCTTTCTGATTTTGATAAGGTATAACTCACCCAGCCTGTTGTTAAGCCACTTTTTTTGCGAACAAAAAACTCAATACCATAAGAACGACCTTGTCCGCCCACAACCTGTGTTTCTATGCCCTCTACAAATTGCACATCTGCATTGTCAATTAATTCAACTGTATTTTGCATCCATTTGTAGTATACCTCAGCTGATAATTCAATTTTGTTTTCGTAAAGGTTTTTAAAATAACCTGCTGCTACTTGATCGGCAATTTGTGGTTTGATATAGCGATCGCTTGGAATCCAAAACTCTTGTCCGGTAGTGGCATTAGTAGGTTGTATCAAGTGCATATATTGAAACATGCGGTTGTAAGATGCTTTTATTGAACTGCTGGCATTAAGTAAATAGGTTGCATTTGCCCTTGGTTCAATTCCAAACATGGTATTATATATTTCATTTTTGGCATAATTGTTTCTACCTGTAGAAGGTGCTGCAACTATAGCCCCATTAACTAATTTGTTAGGTTCATTATTTGCATAAGTGAGTTCAGTACCCGAACCAATATTTTGGAAAATGCTCCACCTTAAACCATACTCAATGCTAAACCGGGATGTTATTTTTGAAGCATGGCTGACATAAAGAGCATAATCTAATGCTCTTTTTAATGGGAGTTTATCGGCCAATACAATACTTTCAGAAGTTATGGGCTGCAATTGGCCAGGTGAAAATGTGTGGTGTGTAAACAATCCCCCAAACCGTATTGTATTCTTGGTGTTTATAAAATAACTAAAGTCTTGCTTGAAGGTGTAGTCTTGAATATAGTTTTTTCGGGTAAAATTTAATGTTGGAGATATATTAAAGTCATTATTAAAATCGTAACGAGAGATTACAAAACTGCTGTTTGAAAATAACCTGCTATTAAAAATATGATTCCACCGTATTGTAGCTGTTTTATTTCCCCATCCAATACCAAATAAGCTTCCGGTAGCCAGTAGGTCATTACCTATGTAACCAGATAGAAAGATTTTGTCCTTTTCTCCAAGTTTAAAATTCAATTTCACATTCAAATCCCCAAAATATGTTTTCACATCCTTCGTTTGCTCAGAAAGTGGGAAAAATACATCATAATAGCTTCTTCGTCCTGAAATCATAAATGAGCTTTTTTCTTTTTGGATGGGCCCTTCTACAGTTAAACGGGAAGATAAAATCCCGATTCCGCCTGTTACATTATATGACTTGTTGTTGCCTTCTTTCATTCGCACGTCAAGAACTGAGGCCAAGCGTCCGCCATATTGAGATGGAATACCTCCTTTGTAAATCTCAAAATCTTTAATGGCATCTCCATTAAATACGGAGAAAAATCCAATGACATGTGATGGGTTGTATACCACGGCTTCATCAAGATATATTAAATTGTGATCTGTATTTCCACCCCTCACAGTAAATAAGGTATTCCCATCACCTGCAGCCTGAATACCAGGCAGTAGCTGTATAGCTTTAACAATATCTACTTCTCCTAGTAATATGGGTATCTTCTTTACATCTTTGATATCGAGCTTCACACTACTCATCTTGTTGTCTTCTACATTTGAAGCATTTGGTCTGTCGGCCGAGATGACGACTTCGCTCAATTCTTTTTTATCTTCCGGTAATTGGATAATTAGCTTTTTATTTGAAACGGAAAGGTCAACCGAAACGCGTTTGGTTTGATATCCTACGTATGAAATAACAAGCGTGTATTTTCCTGCAGGCAAGGTAATTGAATAATAACCGTATGTATTTGTAGTAACCCCGGTTTTTAGTTCTTCAACATATATGGTTGCACCAATAAGTTCTTCTCCATTTCGCTCATCTTGTACTTCGCCACTTACCGTATATTTTGTAGTTTGTGCAAAAGAAGAAAAATACCAAAAGAGCATTAATAAAAATCCAACATAACTTTTCATACAATTCATAAATCGGAGTGCAAAAGTATTAGAATACTATGTACGATGAAGTAAATTCTTTGTAAACGGTTATTAATCATTATAGGCGGCAGGTAAGTTATTGTAATTTTTCGCATTTTGAATATCAAATAGCTGCTTTTTTGTGATTAATAACATTATATTCATTATGAATTGCTCTAGATTAATGTATTAAATGTATAATTGTAAAATTTCACAAATAGGTCAAAAATGAAAAATTTACAACGCCTTAAGAACAATTGGTATACAACAGTTGGCTTCATCACTCTGTTTTTTGCTTTGCAAACGAGTGTTTTAACAGCAGCAACCATAACAAGTACAACAACAGGTGGTGCCTGGAGCACAGGTTCAACTTGGGTTGGAGGAAATGTACCTTTATCAACAGATGATGTGGTGATAGCTACAACAGGTGGGAATCAGGTAACATTAAGCGCGCCTGTTACTAGTGTTTCATTAACAATTAATATCGGAGGAATCTTAACGCCAGGTGTAAATTTAATAACCATAGAAGGAGATTTTACGAATTTAGGTACACTTACAAGCGGATCAGGAGGAATTACATTTAGTGGAACGGCTAACCAGCTGATATCTGGTTTTACAACCACAGGACCGGTGACCATGTTAAAAACTGGTGGCACCGCAACTTTAAACGGAAATGTGAATGGTGGAGCATTGACTATAAATGGTATAGGAGGTACACTCCATTTAGGAACAAACCGAAACCATACCTTCACAGGCACATGGACGCGTACCAATGGAACTTTAGATGGCGGAAGCAGCACACTGAATCTCACGGGTACTTTTTCTGGTTCGGGAGGCACATTTACTCCAAGTACAGGTACCGTTAATTTCTCTGGGGGAGCTCAAACTTGTCCTGCTTTGACATTCAATAATTTGACTGTTTCAAATTCTGGAATAAAAACATTTGCCACTACACCAACTGTTGAAGGGATATTATCTTTAGAAGGCACAGCAACAATTGTAGTAACTACAGGTGTGGTAACATACGGACCTGCTGCAGCATTACAATATAGTACATCAGCATCAAGAACTGTAACCAGTGAAGAGTGGACGACAACATTTAATTCATTAGGAGGAATTCTTATATCAAATCCTTTTACGATTAGCCTTAACGAAAATAAAGTACTAGGTGATGGTGTTTCATTAACCATTAATTCAGGTGCTACACTTGACCCTACAACAAACAATCGACTTATAACTATCGGAGGTAATTTTACAAATAGTGGAACACTTACCTCACGTGCTGGTGGAATGACCATCAATGGAACGGGAGCACAAACAATAGGAGGTTTTACAACTACTGGTACTGTAACCATAAATAAAACGTCAGGTACAGCAACTTTTACCGGTAATATTGCCGGAGCAGCACTAACAGTTACAAATGGAACACTCAACATGGGTGCTGCCCGAACGCATACATTTAGTGGGATATTTACACTAAATGGAGGAACTTTGGATGCATCAAATAATACAATCACAATTAGTGGAGTAACTAATTTGAATAGTGGTACATTAAATGCCAACAGTGCCACAATCAATTTCACAGGTACAGTTACAAATACAGCAGCAACATTCAATGGAAATACAGCTGATTTGCGTTTTGCAGGAAGTTTAATTGGGGCATTTAATGGTGACGATGCTAATATCAGACTTAATGGAGGAACAGGAACCAATATTGCAGGATTTGTAACAACAGGAAATATTGTTTTTGCCAAAACTGGGAGTAACATAACTACTTTTACCGGAGACATTACCGCAAATGATTTAACCATTGCAGGTGTTGGAGGCGCGACAAGAAGATTAAATTTAGGTACAGGATTATCGCATACCATCAATGGTACATTGATTCGTACAAGCGGAACCTTGGAGGGTGGTACAAGCACTATTGCATTTACCCAATCAGGTGCAGTTTTTTCGGGAACTGGAGCAGGATTTACTGCCAATACAAGCACAGTAATATTTAATGCCGCATCAGATCAAACTCTACCAGCGTTTACATTCAATAACTTGGTGTTGGCTAGTTCAGGAATCAAAACATTTGCCACCACGCCAACTGTTAGTGGAACCCTTACCCTTGAAGGTACAGCTACAGTAGATGTTGTTACGGGTGTTGTAACCTACGGAGCAGCTTCTACACTTAGATACAATACTGCAATAGCTAGAACAGCATCCTCTGAAGAGTGGGTTAGTCCATTTGCAGGAACAGGTGGTGTAATCATCGACAATACAGGCGAAATTACTCTAAACGCGGCAAAGCAATTTGGTAGCAATACCAATATTCCATTAACCATCAATTCGGGTGCTACATTAAATACGAACAATTTCACACTTACATTTCACGGTGGATTTATCAATAATGGGACATTAACAGCCGGTAGTTCAAACATTACATTTGCTGGAACAAGTGCTGCTTCGGTTAATATTGGAACATTTTCTACTTCAGGACTCGTTTTATTTTCAAGAACAGCTGGAAATGTTACTTTCACGGGTGATATTACGGGAGGTGCTTTTACGTTAAATGGTGCCGGAACACTAAATTTAGGAACCGGACTCAATCATACATTCACAGGAACGTTTACACGAACCAATGGTACACTTAATTGCAATTCCAGCACGATTAATTTATCAACTGCAGGCGCTGTATTCTCAGGTGTAGGGGGCACTATTAATGTGAACACGAGCACATTCAATTACAATGGTTCTGCAGCCCAAACCGTGGCAGGATTAGTTTACAACAATTTAACCCTTTCAGGTGATGGCGTTAAAACCACCTCAACTGTTACCGTAAATGGAATTTTAACGATGGCTGGCACAGCTACAGCAACAACATTGGGCGCCATTAATTATGGAGTAGATGCCACGCTTCGTTACAATAAAACAGCAACATTTGCTACAGGAGATGAGTTTCCTGCTTCATTCTCAGGAACAGGTGGCGTAGTCATAGACAATACAGGAACAATTACGTTAAGCGTTGCTAAAACAATTGAGCGAAGTCTTATTGTTAACACAGGAGCCACCGTAGACCTAAACGGATTAAGTCATACTGCTAATGGATTGGTTCTTGGTGGAGTGAATCAAACCACAACGGGTACTTACGGAAGAACAGGTTCTGGGGCTGCTAATATCGACAATACGTATTTTACGGGACCAGGTCTTGGTACGATTGCTGTTACCAATACAACGACAGTTTGGACAGCGGGTAATGCAACTACAGATTGGGCAGATGCAGGTAACTGGTCATTGGGAGTACCTACTTCGTCTCTAGATGTATTGATTCCAAATATTGCAACGCAACCTGTTTTGACGAGTGCATCTGTAGCTCGTAATATCACCATTAGCACAGGTGCTACCTTAACAACCAATAATTTTCAACTAACCATACATGGGAATTTAGCAATTGCAGGCAGCCTATTAGCAGGCAGTTCAAATATTTTTATTACAGGAAACATAAATCAAAGTATTGCTGGATTTTCAACCACCGGCAATATTACCATGACCAAAACGGCCGGTATCGCAACCTTTACCGGAAATGTTAGCATGGGTAGTTTAATCTTAAACGGTACAGGCGGAACGTTGAATCTAGGTTCGGCACTCACTCATTCAATAGCAGGTGATTTAACCATAACAGCAGGGACATTAAATGCCAATTCTGCTAACATCAGTTTGGTAAGTTCCGGAGCACAAACAATTATGGGCTTTATTACTACCGGAAACCTATTGATGAATAAAACAGGGGATGTAGCCACGCTAAACGGAAATATAAACGCAGCAGGGCTAGTAATAGATGGAGTAGGAGGTACTTTAAACCTGGGTACAGGTTTCACACACACTTTTACAGGCACTTGGACCCGCACTGATGGAACTTTAGACGGAGGATCAAGTACAATTAATTTCAGTGCTTCGGGTGCTATGTTTTCCGGATCTGGAGGCGTTTTTACACCAAACACTGGGACTGTAAACTTTTCAGCATCTGCAACACAGACATGCCCTGCACTTGTCTATAATAACCTTACTGTTTCAGGGACAAGTGTAAAAACATTTGCAACAACACCAACCGTTGAAGGAACACTTTCTATGCAAGGCACGGCAACCATTACCGTGACAACGGGTGTGGTAACCTACGGCCCGAATGCCGCCTTACAATATAATACGGCAAATGCACGCACCGTGTCAAATGAGGAGTGGGTTTCACCTTTTACAGGAATAGGCGGAATCATAATTGCAAATACAGGAGCAATAACCCTTAACGCTGCTAAAGTGTTAGACCCGGGAGTAAATCTTACAATCAATGCAGGAGCAATCCTAACACCTGGTGCTAATTTACTTACGCTAAATGGAGATTTCATCATAAACGGAACTTTAACAAGCGGAACAGGCGGAATAACTTTGGCTGGTACCGCGAATCAAACAATTTCAGGGTTTATTACAACCGGGACTGTAACCATGACCAAAACAGCTGGGACCGCAACATTCAACGGAAATGTCAATACAGCCAATATAACTATTAATGGAATAGGTGGTACGTTGAATTTAGGCTCTGCTGTTTCACATACTATTAGCGGAAACGTAACACTTACTGCAGGTACATTGGATGGAGGAAGTGCCAACATTACCTTAAGTGGAACAGCCGCACAAAGTATTGCCGGTTTTGTAACTACAGGCAATATTACAATGACTAAAACAGGAGGTACAGCAACCCTTACAGGGAATATGAGTGCCGCGGCCTTAACACTAAATGGTTTAGGTGGAACATTAAATTTAGGTGCAGCCCTTACCCATAACTTTAGTGGCGTAATTTCACGAAGTGATGGCACACTCAATTGTGGCTCAAGTATACTTAACTTATCAGTTACGGGTACTGTTATTTCCGGTGCAATTGGCACGCTTACAATCGGAACAAGTACCTTTAATTACAATGGAGCTGGCGCACAAACAGTAGCACCTCTAGCTTACAACAATTTGATATTAAGTGGCAGTGGTGCCAAAACAACTTCATCTGTTACGGTAAATGGCACATTAACAATGGATGGAACAGCCACAACCACAGCACCTATTACCTATGCAGGAGATGCTACGCTTATTTATAACAATCCAACAGCTCACACCACTTCTGATAATGAGTTTCCGGCTACATTTAATCCTACAGGAGGTGTTGTCATAGCAGGTGCGGGAGTTATCACGTTCAATAGCGCCAAAACAATTGGGTCCGGTCTTACAATCAATACCGGATCAAAAGTTGACTTGAACACCTTTGCGCATGGAAGTAAAGGATTAACTTTGGGTGGTGTTGCTCAACTGGTAGGGGTGTATGGAGGAACTGCTTCAGCAGCAGCCAATATTGATGATGTATTTTTTGTATCAACAAGTACAGGAACAATAAGCTATACCAATCCTACTACCACTTGGACCGGTGCAATAAACACCGATTGGTCGCTTGTAGCCAATTGGACCAACGGAATTCCTACAGCATCATTACAAGCCGTTATTCCGAATGTGGTGAATCAACCAACGCTCACCTCAAATAGTGAGTGCAGCGATTTAACCATTCAAACAGGTGCAACCCTCACTACAGCAGGTTTTCAACTTACCATGCATGGAGATTTTACCAATATTGGAACCGCTTCGTTCGGCTCATCAAACATTGTTATTGATGGTATTGTTGCGCAAAACATAAACGGATTTACAACTACGGGCAATGTGACGATGCTGAAAACAGGAGGTACAGTTAACATCACAGGTAATCTCAATATAAACAACCTAACAATAAACGGAACCGGAGGCACCCTGAATTTAGGAACTACAATAACCCATACCCTCACCGGAAACTTAACCATTTCAGCCGGAACCCTTAATGTCAACTCATCCAATATTACCCTTGCCGGTACTGCCTTGCAAACCATTGCACCATTTACTACAACAGGAAATATTACTATGACCAAAACTGGCGGTATTGCAACGTTTACCGGCAATACCAGTATGGGTTCTTTAATCATCAATGGTGCGGGTGGTACGTTAAATCTTGGGTCAGCCTTCACGCATACCATACGTGGTGATGTGGTGATTACTGATGGTACGCTCAACGGTAGCTCATCCAATATTATACTTACAGGTACAGCTACACAGAGTATTGGAGGTTTTACTACTACAGGAAATATCACTTCAACCAAAACCACAGGCACGGCTACTTTCACAGGCGACATGAATATCGCTACCCTCAGTGTAAATACTGCTGGCGGAATTTTAAACCTTGGAGCTCTGCGTACACACACGATTACCGGAAACTTGGAAGTTTCTGCAGGAACACTTCAGGGAAACAGTGCAACAGTTAACTTAAGCGGAAACCTAACTACTGGCGGTACTTTTACACCAGGCAGTATAAATATAAATCTTAGTGGTAACGCGGCACAAAGTATTGCTGCGTTCACTACCACAGGAAACCTTTCGATGCTAAAGACAGGTGGAACCGCCACATTTGCCGGCAATATAAATATGGGTTCGCTTACGCTCAATGGATTTGGAGCAACACTCGATCTTGGTTTAGCTCGGACTCATACGATAAATAGAGATCTTATCATTACCGCAGGCACATTAGTTTCTAATAACTGCAACGTAACCCTAGCTGGTACAGCCAATCAAAACATTGCTGGTTTTACTACTACAGGCAATGTAAGCATTACAAAAACCGGTGGAACGGCAACTTTTACAGACAATATTAATGCTGCCGGATTAAGTATAAATGGTGCAGGAGGTACATTAAACTTAGGAGTAGGATTAACTCATACATTTACAGGAACTGTAAGCAGAATCAACGGAACACTTAATCTTGGTTCTAGTACATTAAATCTTACAGCTGCATCTCCATTCTCCGGCATAGGTGGTGCTTTTGTTCCAAATACCGGTACGGTTAATTTCAGTGGTGCTGCACAAACTGTGGCTGCTCTTACTTATACCAATTTAACTTTGAGTGGCAGCGGAACAAAATCAACTACTTCTGTAGTTGTAAATGGAATCTTATCATTAGAAGGAACCGCAATAGTTTCAGATGTAATAACGTATGGAAGTGCAGCTACATTACGCTATGCAAAAGGTGCTGCCTACACAACTACAAATAATGAGTTTCCTTCTCCATTTACTGCATTAGGTGGGGTCGTTATATCAGGTACTGGAATAATTACCTTTAACTCAGAAAAAATAATTTCAAATACATTAGATATTGAAAGTGGTGCTACAGTTGATTTAAATGCAATAGCTACACATTCTTCTATTGGATTGTTTTTAGGAGGTGTAGAGCAAACATTAAGCGGTACGTATGGTGCTGTTGGTTCTGGAGCTGCCAATACTTCAGCATTCTATACAGGTACTGGTCTTATCACACTAATAGACCAATCTACAACATGGAATGCAGCTGCACTTACTACAGATTGGCACAATGCTGGCAACTGGACTAACGGAATTCCGAATAGTGCTAAAAATGCATTGATTACGAATATTGCCACACAGCCAATATTAACTAATGATGCTACTTGCAAATCGTTGACAATTAATTCGGGTGCGACTTTAATATCTGCTAATTTTCAAATTACCATACATGGTGATTTTAGCAATAACGGAACAGTAACTTTAGGCAACTCCCCAATTATAATTACAGGTATTGCTAACCAAAACATTGCAGCCATAGCAACCACCGGAAATGTATCTGTTACCAAAACAGGAGGAGTAGCTACTTTAACCGGTAATATGAGCACATCCGGTTTAACAATAAATGGTTCAGGAGGAACACTCAATTTAGGAAGTGGGTTAACTCATACGTTTACAGGAGATATTACTCGAACAGCTGGAAACCTAGTGGGGAGTTCTGCAAATGTAATACTCACCGGAACAAATAATCAAACTATATCCGGAATTACAACCACTGGTAATATCAGCGTTACAAAAACAGGAGGAACAGCTACACTTTCTAGTAGCCTAAGTGCAAATGATTTGATAATAAATGGAACGGGAGGCACATTCAGTTTTGGGGCAGCATTTACACATACCTTTACCGGTAATATAACTGTTACAGCCGGCACACTGGCTGGCGGGACATCGGCTGTGATCCTAACAGGTACAGCAAACCAAAGTATTGCAGGATTTACAACAACAGGAAATATTAGCTCTACAAAAATAGGTGGAACAGCAACGTTGCAAGGCAATTTAAGTGCAGCAGCGCTTACCATAAATGGACTTGGAGGAACATTAAATATGGGTAGTGCACTTACACATACATTTTCAGGAACAATAACCCTTACCAACGGAACACTTGACGGTGGTTCAAGCACAATCAATGCAAACCGTACAGGAACCACATGGACAGGTACGGGAACTAATTTTATTGCTAATAACAGTACTGTTGTTTTCGGTGGTGCTGCACAAACCATTAATACACCTACCACATTTAATAACCTTACTATTGCTACTTCGGGTTTGAAAACATTTAGCGGGTTACCAACTGTAAATGGAATTTTTCAGATTGACGGAACAGCAACAACATCTGTTGCTCCTACATATGCCGCTGCAGCAACTTTGCGTTATAATAATACCGCTGCTCGAAATGCAGGGGTAGAATGGATTACACCTTTTGTCGCAACAGGTGGTGTTATCATTGCCAATACTGGAGCTATTACATTAACTACACCAAAAGTTTTTAACAATAGTATTCCACTTACCATCAATGCTACAGCAACACTTACACCAGAATCTAATTTGATTACGCTGGGCGGAGATTTTGTGAATAATGGAACACTTACTTCTGGAGCAGGCGGAATAACCATCAATGGAACCGGAGCGCAAAGTATTAGTCCATTTACAACTACTGGCACCGTAACAATAGCCAAATCTTCTGGCACCGCAACGGTTTCAGGTAATCTCAATATTGGTAATTTAGTAATTAACGGAAGTGGCGGAACATTGGATTTAGGTTCTGCATTCACACATACATTGAATGGAGATTTAACGATTACTGCAGGTACATTAACAGTAGGATCATGTAATATAACAATTGCTGGAACCAATACCCAAAGTATAGAAGGATTTACTACAACTGGAAATATTGCCATCACCAAAACAGCAGGAACAGCAACAGTCAATGGCAATATCAATGCAAACAGCCTTACTATTAACGGAGCAGGCGGAACACTCAATTTAGGATCAGGTACACATACCTTTACTGGAGATATCACCTTAACTGCTGGAACATTGAATGGAGGTTCGAGCACCATAAATGTTAACTCAACTTCGGCTTCTGCTTGGGCTGGTGTAGGAAGTAATTTCATTGCATCAACTAGCACAGTTAGTTTTGGAGGTGCAGCACAAACAATTGCCACAAGCACTACATTTAATAACCTTAACCTCTCAGCGGCAGGAGATAAAACAATGGGAGGAAATGTAACAGTAGCAGGTGAATTGGCTTTTGGAATAGGAACAACACTTATTTTGGGATCTAATACCCTTACACTAAATGGAACATTAAGCAATATGACAGCTTCAAGGTCATTTGTTGCAAATGGTAACTCCAATATAGTTATTGGCGGAACTGGCGCATTAGGGTCCAACTTGTTTTTTGACCAATCAACTCCGGGTACAACTAATCGTATCATTGATTTTACATACAACCGCCCAAGTCAAACTATTACTTTGGGCAATGCTTTGGAATTAACTGGTGCAGTAACACCAACAGCTGGTACCTTAGCTACGGGTGGTAATTTACGTTTGGTTTCAAATGCCTTGGGTGATGCAAGTATTGGCTCAGGTACCGGAAGTTATATTACAGGAAATGTAATCGTAGAAAGATTTATTCCATCAAGAGGAAGAATATGGCGCTTTATGTCGAGTCCGGTTTCAGGATCAACAGTTGAAGATTGGAGGAGTGAAATTTACATTACAGGTTCAGGTTCAGGCACAACATTAGGTACAACAAACAGTAACGGATTTGATGCCACCTTAAATAATTCACCAAGTATATTCCGTTATGATGAAACGATTTCAGGAAGTCAAAGTAATGGATGGGTTGCACCTGCAAATACCAGTGCACCACTAAATCCCGGACAAGGTTATAGGGTGTTTATTCGTGGAGATAGAAGCGATATTGATAGGTTATCAGGCAGCAATAATACACAAAATGCTGTTACCGTAAATGTTATTAATCCGGTAAATACAGGTGACATTAATATGAACCCAACATTTAGCACACCTGGAGGTCCTGATGATGGATGGAATTTAATGGGAAATCCATATCCAAGTGCCATCAGTTGGGATGCATTTCATGATGCCTCTCGCACAGGAAGCAGTCCTGATTTCTCGGGAACAGATTATAGTCACTTGGATCCAACCATTCATATTCTTAATCCTTCTATTGGTTCAGGTGGACAGTATGCATCTTTTAATGCATTAAGTAATACGACTGTTAATGGGTTAACAAATGGAATCATTCCATCTGGGTCTGCATTTTGGGTGAAAGCAGTAGCAGCCTCTCCAACAATGACAATGAAGGAAATTTACAAAACTTCAACGGCTGCGCCTTCCATGTTTAAATCAGGAATCCAACAATTTAGTGTAACCATACATCATGACAATATACTTGAAGATGAAGCCGTATTTAAAAACGAGTCGGCTGCATCTGTAAATGTAGATGCTTATGATATCGTGAAACTATTTGGAACGGGAACACAACTAACCAGTATCACAAAAAATGGATCACACCTTGCTGCCAATTGTATGCCACTTTCCCCTACAAATGATACGATACCATTAAGCGTAATTACGAGTACTTCCGGCAACTATGTATTTCAATTTAAAGATGCCGAAGTTTTAGCAGACAGTAAACCTATACACCTTATTGATTATAAAACCGGAAACGTTGTGAATGTGAAATCAAATCCAAATTACACATTTGCAATTGATGCCAATGATGCAAGTACCAAGGGTAACGAACGATTTGTTTTAATCATCGGTGAAATCAATGTTACATCAACAAGAGAAGTATTGGCGAATCAAACCGCAAGACAGGTAGTTTTATTTCCAACACAAACAAATGGCTTAATTTCATTACAAAACATGAAGTCTTTATTGGGCAATACACAAGTTACCGTGATGGATATAAGAGGTAAGGAGGTAATGCAACAATCCATAGCTAATTGGGATGCGAATGGTACCATTCAACTTGATTTAGGTGAATTGAAGGCAGGAAGTTATTTTGTGAAAGTGGTTAGCGAATCGTATTCGCAAACGTTGAAGTGTATTAAATACTAGATTGTATTTTCGATATAATCGATGAGTGCATGAATACATTTGATATGTATTTCTTGCGCACGATCAGCATACTTACTGTATGGAGCTCGAATTTCCACATCACAACGTGTAGCCATTTTACCCCCGTCTTTACCTGTTAGGCCTACAACCTTCATGCCTTTTTTTTGCGCAGCATCAATGGCATTCAACACATTTGTTGAGTTGCCGCTGGTTGATATGGCAAGCAGCACGTCACCTTCACTTCCAAGTGCTTCTATATATCTGCTAAAAACAAAATCATATCCGTAGTCATTTCCAACACAAGCAATATGCGAAGCATCTGAGATAGAAATTGCGGGCAATGCCTTACGGTCATCTCTATATCGCCCGGTAAGCTCTTCTGCAAAATGCATGGCATCACACATGCTTCCACCATTTCCGCAACTCATAATTTTCTTGCCATTCTTAATGGCATGAGACATGATTTTTCCGGCTTCTTCTATCCGTTTGAAATGATCGTCATTACTCAAGAATGCAGAGAGTACATCGTGGGCCTCGGTAAAGTGTTGTTTAATGCGATTCATAAATTAGTTGGTTTGCTTAACAAATGCTGCTTTGCCTTTTTCAAGAAAAGAGATAAAATTATCTTCATTGGTATCAAAAAATGTAGGTCCGGAAAGCATGTTTTCGTTTCCATCAATAATTACATATTGCGGCTGTGCACTAAAATTGTATTTCGTGATTTGCAAATCCTGGTTTTGTTCCCCAATGGTTTTTTTGATCTTGCCATCTCGTGCTGATGTGTACCATTCATTTTCGGGTAATACTTTACGTTCGTCAGCATATAATGATACAATAATAAAATCATTTTGAAGGCGTGTCATCACTTCGGGTTTGGCCCATACATACTCTTCCATTTTGCGGCAATTCACACAGGCATGTCCTGTAAAGTCTACGAACAATGGTTTGTTTTGTTTCTTTGATTCTTCCAACGCTTGTTTGTAGTCAAAATATCCGCTAATTCCGGGTGGCATATGCAAAAAATCACCGTGCTTCACATTGGCCGGTTTGTTTTCAGATTTGCCAGACATTGTATGTCCTTCTGATCCTAATACAAAATCTTGCGTATGCATAGGTGGCAATAAACCTGAAAGTCCTTTAAGTGGGGCTCCAAATAATCCGGGGATCATGTATATGGCAAATGCAAATGATGCCAATGCCATTCCAAATCTTGGTACACTTACGTAAGGTAAATCACTATCGTGGCTAAATTTTATTTTGCCTAAAAAATACATCCCAAGCATGAATGCAATGGCAATCCATATTGCTAAATAAATTTCACGATCCAACAACCCCCAGTGGTATACTACATCAGCAGTACTTAAAAATTTAAAAGCAAATGCAACTTCAATAAATCCAAGTACAACCTTTACAGAATTTAACCAACCACCCGATTTGGGTAGGTTGGATAAAAAACTTGGAAAAATGGCAAATAGGGTAAACGGTAATGCCAACCCAAAGCCAAACACAGCCATACCCAACAGTGGTTTTAAAAATTTACCACCAACCGCCTCGATAAGCAAGCTGCCAACAATGGGTCCGGTGCAACTAAACGAAACCAAAACCAAAGTAAATGCCATAAAGAAAATGCCTGCAGCACTTCCCATACTTGATTTGGAGTCGATCTTATTGACAACAGCATGTGGCAATGTGATTTCAAATAACCCTAAAAAAGATGCTGCAAAAACCATGAAAATAATAAAGAACAAAATATTTGGTAGCCAATGTGTGCTAAGCCAATTTCCAAAATCAGGACCTAATCCGAAAAAGGCAAACACCAAACCAAGGGATGCATATATGCCCACAATTGATAATCCGAAAATGCTGGCACGAATAGCCGCTTGTGTCCTGGTTTCACTCTTTTTTGAAAAGAAACCGGCAGTCATTGGCAACATTGGAAATACACATGGTGTTGCCACAGCTACGAGCCCACCTAAAAATGCAACCAGAAAAAATCCGAATAAGGTTTCATTTGGTTTTTCAGTAGCCTGGGTGTCGGTAATTATAGCTTCGGGTGCAGTATTGGCTATAACTTCAGTAGATGAAATGGTATCAGATTCAGTTTCAACAGCTGTATTGGCAATAGCTGCAACTTCCTTTTGTTCTGTTATTGTTTCAATAGCAGTCTTGTTGCTTGAAACCAAAACTTTAAACAGGTCTTTGACAGTATAATTTTGTTCAAATGGCGGCATACAAACACCTGAAATTTCATTGCACTCCTGGAAATACAAAGAGATATTGATATTTGGATTTTCAGAAAGTACTTTAATTTTTTGTTTGAATACAGCTTTCTCAGTAAATATAGACACATCTCCTTTCCAAATGTCTTCGTAATGTTTCTTTGCACCGACAGGGATAGTCTTACCTACAAGCTCAAAGGTTTTGTTTTTCTCAAAAATTATTTCAGCAACTATGGGGCCTAGGTTAGGATCAAAATCGTTGGAATACATATACCAATTTTTTTCAATCTCACTTGTAAGTGTTAAGGTTATTTCATCACCAATAGCAGCTTCTTTTTTATCTGCTGTAATTTTCCAGACAGGCGTCTTTTTTAAAACAGATGGCGCTTCGTGAGGGATTTGAGCGAAGGTGCTAATGCTTATCAAAAATAAGCTTAACAGGTGTATTGCTTTGCTGATTAGTCGAATCATTGGATCTTGAAATATGAAGCGAATATAATCTTTTGATAACTATTTGCAGGTAACTTTGGTAACCTGCACTACATACCATACAGATGTGGGAAATATGGCGTGTGAAAATACAAGACACCACACCGAGTAAGCGTATTTTCGTTTGATGAAATTTAGAACACCGGTTTTTTGTATAGCTTTTTTGATACTTGCTAAACATCTCGTTGCTCAACCCGTTCCCACAAAGGAGTTTCCTTTTAAAATGTCGGTAGAGCAGTATATTGAAAAGTATGCTCAGATTGCCGTAGAGGAAATGCACCGCAGCAGAATACCGGCTAGCATCACCTTGGCTCAAGGCATAATTGAATCAGGGAATGGAAACAGTAGATTGGCACTTGTAGCCAATAACCATTTTGGAATAAAATGTAAAAAAGACTGGACCGGTGAAAGCATAAAAGAAGATGATGATGCACCACAGGAGTGCTTTCGTAAATACAATTCGCCTATCGAATCTTACAGAGATCATTCTGAATTTCTGAAGAATGGGAACCGCTATGCCTTTCTTTTTGATTTGGATCAAACCGATTATAAAGCATGGGCACATGGTTTAAAAAAGGCAGGTTATGCAACCAATCCACGTTATGCAGAAATATTGATTAATACCATTGAGAAAAATAACCTGCAGCGTTTTGATTTAATGAAACCAGGAGAAACGGAAAAGAAAGAAATAGCAGAAGAAAAGAAAGAAGAACTTCAACGCGAGAAAAGTTTAATCATTAATGATATTCCGGCAATTGTAGTTGCCAAAGGAGAAAGCTATGCATCAATATCTATTGCAAATGACATGAGAGTTTGGCAAATCTATAAATACAATGATTTACAAAAAAATGCAGTCATAAAAGAAGGTGATACGATTTATTTAAAACCTAAAAATTATAAATCAAAAACCGAAATTCATATTGTAGGAAACAAAGAATCCATGCATATCATCAGTCAGCGATATGCCATAAAGCTAAGTCGATTGCTTGCAATGAATAAAATGAAAGAAGGAGAAGAACCTGCCAAAGGAGAGGAAATTTATTTGCGCAAAAAGAGAACAACACCACCCAAGTTGCAACCCTCACAACAACCGTTGCCTTCCGATACGTTGTTTGATAACAAAATATATGATGACCCAAAGAAAAATATCGAAACATCCACACCTATCATTCCCCACAATCCATATGATGTAGAAGCACACGGGGTAAAAGAGCCAATGGCATTTATGCACCAGGTACAAGCCGGTGAAACATTGTTTGCGATTGCAAAAAGATACAATGTGCAAATTGAAGGTATACGGGAACTGAATAAATTGAGTGGAGATAAAATTAATGTGGGTGATTTGCTTATCATAAATCCAAACCAACCACCACTGAATAAAAGCGAAGAAGCCATAGTGCCCGGATATCACACCGTAATGCAAGGTGAAACTTTGTATAGCATTGCCAGGTTGTATGGCACTACCGTTGATTTGCTGAAAGCATTGAACGAATTAGAAAGTGATACCATTCGGGTAGGAGAGGAATTGGTTATTATTCCGCGGCACAATGAGAAACCGGGAGAACAAAAAGTGACCGATGATGAAGAAAACGGACCTGTTTATTATATCGTGCGGGAGGGTGAAACTGTCTACGCAATCAGTCGCAAATTCGGGATAGACCAAAGTGAACTTAGGAAATTAAACAACCTGATGGATAACACCCTTTACGTTGGGCAAAAGCTAAGGCTGAGGTAAAAGTAATGGCATAAAAAAAGCTGACCTGAGCCAGCTTTTTGGTTTATGAATGATAAAATTACTTTTTTGATTTTTTAGCGGCAGCTTTTTTAGGAGCTCCTTTTTTAGCGGCAGCTTTTTTAGCAGGTTTTGCAGCAGCTTCAACAGGCTTTCCGATTTTGCTAACCACTTTTGCTAATTTAGATTTCTGATTCGAAGCTTTGTTTTTGTGAATCACATTTTTCTTAGCCAGTTTATCCAGCATAGACGATACTTTCTTAAACATTTCTTCTGCCTCTGTTTTATCAGTTGTTGTACGAAGTACTTTGCTTGCCGTTCTTACGGATTTAGCCTGATATCTGTTTCTTAAACGTTTAGTAGCGCTATTGCGAATACGTTTTTCTGCTGATTTATGATTTGCCATTGTTAACTATTTATCTTCTGTGTTTTCGAAAAAAGGACTGCAAATATAGTGGTTGTAATTCAAAATCAAAGTTTTCAACAAAAAATTGATTTAAACGGCAAAACTCTCGCCACAGCTGCAGGTTCGCGATGCATTAGGGTTGTTAAACGTAAATCCCTTGCCGTTTAGTCCGTCTGTAAAATCAAGCTCTGTTCCAAACAGATACAATACACTGCGTTTGTCAGTTACCACTTTTACGCCATTAAATTCAACTACCTCATCTCCATCTTTCACCTGATTGTCAAAGTCTAATTTGTATGATAAACCTGAACAACCGCCACTATCTACTCCCACTCGCAGGAAATAATCATCCGTGTAGTTGCTTTCTTTTTTTAAATCAACGATTCTGCTTTTTGCTTTATCAGTAACGGTTAAAGTCATCATAGTGAACTATCAATTAAAGTTTTGCGAGGCAAATGTAATATTTTATCCCTGAAATTGTTTCAAGTAGGTAATAAACAGCATAGCCCTTACTTTTGTTCCATGAACCATCAAATTCAAACCATAGCTATTGCAGGTGCAGGTACGATGGGTGCTGGCATTGCTCAGGTTACCGCTCAAGCAGGATTTAAAACCCTCTTATTTGATATCAGCCCCGAGATGCTGAAAAAAGCTGCTTTAGGTATAGAGAAATCGCTGCATACACTTGCTCAAAAAGGTAAGATTACGGATGCACAAGCAAAGCAGGTAGCTGATAATATTATATATACCTCCCAAATTCAGGATTTAAAGTGCGATTTACTTATTGAAGCCATCGTTGAGCGATTGGACATTAAGCAACAATTCTTTCAGGAAGTAGCAGCTATCAATTCAGGGCATACAATTTTGGCTTCTAATACGTCATCTATTCCAATTACACAAATTGCAGCAAAAGTTCCAAACCCCAATCGCTTTTTGGGAATTCATTTTTTCAATCCTGCTCCAATGATGAAATTGGTTGAAATTATTTCGGGAGTTGAAACAGATGCAACCATTGCGCAGCAATGCACGGCATTTATCACTTCGTTGGGTAAAACCTGCGTTCAAGCAGCTGATGCACCGGGGTTTATTGTAAATCGGGTCGCACGGCATTATTATGTTGAAGGCTTAAAACTGGCAGAAGAAAAAGTGGCTGACATTGAACAAATAGATAAACTGATGGAAAGTTGCGGTTTTAAAATGGGTCCTTTCAAGTTAATGGATCTGATAGGAGTGGATACCAATTTTTCAGTTACCACGTCAATTTATAACTTGTTTCATCAGGATGGAAAATTTAGGCCAAGCCGCATTCAACAGCAAAAGGTAGATGCCGGACATCATGGGCGAAAAACAGGAAAGGGGTTTTATGACTACACCTAGGGTAATTTTTTTTCTGTTTCTATTTATTGCATCATCAGCATGCAAAGACAGTGATACCCAAAACAACAATACTGATTTTTTTCCTCCTGTGCAGGTCAATACCAATATTAATTTAAGTTTTCCTCAGTATGCAGATTTAAACAATATTCAAGGTTACGCTTACTTGCCAGAAGGCCATAGAGGCATCGTAGTGTATCACACCATTGACGATCGATTTGTAGCATTTGACCGTACTTGTTCATATAATACAGATCAAGCATGTGCGTATGTATCTATGGATAGCAA
>CAYSBE010000010.1:0-8021 GCA_964429245.1 uncultured Bifidobacteriaceae bacterium
AGAAGGTTCAGTAGGATAATTATTATCACATTAACTCATCATCAAATCATCACATTTTACATTACATGTTACACATAAAAAATTTACTCGCTGAAATAGAAGGAAAAAAAATCCTGAACGGAATAAATCTCACCATCAATCCAGGTGAAGTACACGCCATCATGGGTCCGAATGGTGCCGGAAAAAGTACCTTATCAGCTGTATTGGCTGGTCGTGCAGATTATGCCGTTACCGAAGGGCAGGTATTATTTGAAGATAAAGATTTATTGGAAATGTCGCCCGAAGACCGCGCCCGCGAAGGGGTGTTTCTGGCATTTCAATATCCGGTAGAAATACCGGGAGTAAGCACAACTAACTTTTTAAAAACGGCCATCAACGAAACCCGAAAATACAAAGGATTGGAGCCTATGGAGGCAACCGATTTCCTGAAATACATGCGCGAGAAAATGGAATTGATGGAAATGGACAAGTCGTTAACATCACGTTCGTTAAACGAAGGCTTTAGTGGTGGCGAGAAAAAACGCAACGAAGTATTTCAAATGGCCATGCTTGAGCCGAAACTTTGCATTATGGATGAAACCGATTCGGGTTTGGATATTGATGCCCTGCGTTTGGTATCGAATGGTGTAAATAAACTGCGCAACAAAGAGCGATCGTTTGTAGTTATTACCCACTACCAGCGTCTGTTGGATTATATCGTACCTGATTTTGTGCATGTATTGTACAAAGGCCGTATTGTAAAAAGTGGCGATGCCAGCCTTGCAAAAGAACTGGAAGTAAAAGGCTACGATTGGATTAAAGCTGAAGTAGAAGCAGCTCAATAAATTTATTAATGAAAAATTTTATGAGCACAATTGATACCTTGAAGCAAGATTTTGAACACTACCGTGCGCAAGCTGATGGCAGTGCATTTGCCGAACAACGCGAAGCAGCATTTGGTGAGTTGGAGCAACTGGGCATTCCTACCATCAAACATGAGGAATGGAAATACACCAACCTAAAATTCATAAATGACATCAACTTTCAAGCTTCGTGCGTCCATACCGAAGCCGCTCGCAAATATTACAGCGAAAATATTGTACAAACACTTAAGGCGAATCGCTTGGTATTTATCAATGGCTCGTTTGATGCATCGCTTACACTTTTGCAGCCTGAAGATGCAGGTATTGTTATTACCAATTTGGCTGCTGCACGCAAAAGTTATGCTGATGTTTTCAATACACATTTTGGGAAATATGCCGAAGTAAAAGATCAGGCAATGAATGCCATGAATACTGCACTCATGAGCGATGGTGCATTTATTTATGTTCCTACCGGCAAACAAACAGTTTATCCCATCATCATCACCAATATTTCTGATGCAAGTGAAGTAAATGTATTGAACCAACCACGTAACCTGATTGTGGTTGACAAAAGTGCAAATGCAACAGTAATTGAATCATTTTTTGCAATGGGTTCAAACGCTTCGTTTTGCAATATTGTAAATGAAGTGTATGTAGGAGAAAACGCGAATCTTGAACATTATAAATTACAACGTCAGCAAGGGGAACATTACCAAAATAATTTCACGCAGGTATTTCAGGAAGCCAATACCAATGTCAATCAGGTAACGCTTACGCTAGATGGGAAATTTGTGCGCAACACATTACACTTTAATATGAATGGCGAAAACTGCAATACCATGCTTTATGGATTATACCTATTAGATGGCAATCAGTTTGTAGATAACCACACACGTGTAGATCATGCCAAACCCAATTGCTTTAGCGATGAGAAATACAAAGGTATATTGAAGGATAAATCTACTGCTGTTTTCAATGGTAAAATCATGGTTCATTTAGATGCACAAAAAACCAATGCATACCAGCGCAATCAAAATATTTTGTTGAGTGACGAAGCCACAGTAAATACCAAACCTCAGCTGGAAATTTTTGCTGATGATGTGAAGTGTACACACGGTGCTACGATTGGTCAGTTAGATGAAGAGCCAATGTTTTACCTGCGTAGCCGAGGTATTCCAGAAAACGAAGCACAGAAGATATTACTGAACGCATTTGCCGATGACATAGCCGTTAAGATAAAAATCCCTGAACTGGTAGCCATATTAGAGGAGCAGATAGAGAAGAAAATTTAGACACAGATTGCCACAGATTAATAGATTACATAGGTTTGGATTTAACCGCAAAGAACGCAAAGATGGGCGCAAAGAGCACAAAGGAATTAGAGGTAATTGTGAATACGGTTATAGGTTGTGCGCTTACAGTTCACAAAGCGTTAGGTCCGGGTTTATTGGAATCGTCTTATCAGGAATGTTTGTTTTTTGAACTGAGCCTATCAGGTTTGTTTGTTCAAAAAGAGAAGCCGATGCCATTAATTTACAAAGAAGTGAAACTTGATGTTGGTTACCGGATGGATTTATTAATTGAGGATGCTGTTGTTGTAGAAATAAAATCAAAAGAAGCGTTAACCGATGTTGATCTAGCCCAAACATTAACTTATCTGAAGCTTGGCGATTATCGTTTAGGACTTTTGATCAACTTCAATGTCAAGTTGATTAAAGATGGCATTAGGCGTGTAGTAAATAGATTGGAAGACTAACTTTGCGAACATAGCGCCTTCATCGCGCACATTGCGGTTAAAAAAATGAAACTTAATTTAAACGATATAAGAAATCAGTTCCCGATTTTACACCAAGAAGTAAACGGCAAACCCTTGGTATATTTCGACAATGCCGCTACTACCCAAAAACCACAACGGGTAATCGATGCATTGAACAAGTATTACACACTGGATAACGCCAACATTCATCGTGCTGCGCATACGCTTGCATCTCGCTCTACTGAGTATTTTGAAGAAACCCGTAAAGCCATTCAGCAATTCATCAATGCACGCGAAGAGGCCGAATGTATTTTTACCAAAGGAGTTACAGAAAGCGTCAATTTGGTGGCGCAAACCTGGGGAAGAAAATTTTTAGAAGCCGGTGATGAGGTAATCATTACCACCATGGAACACCACAGCAATATTGTGCCCTGGCAAATGATATGTGAAGAGAAAGGAGCCATACTAAAAGTAATTCCCATAAACGATGCAGGCGAATTGCTAATGGATGAATTAGACAAATTGCTAACACCTAAAACCAAAATGGTAGCATGTGTATGGGTAAGCAATGCCTTGGGTACGATTAATCCGGTAAAAAAAATTATTGAAAAAGCACATGCCGTGGGCGCAAAGGTTTTATTGGATGGCGCACAGGCTTGTTCGCATTTAGAAGTTGATGTGCGGGCACTGGATTGTGATTTCCTTACTATTTCATCTCATAAATTATACGGCCCAACAGGTGTTGGTGTATTGTATGGCAAACGCGAATTATTGGATGCCATGCCGCCATACCAGGGTGGGGGGGAGATGATACGCGAAGTAACGTTTACAAAAACTACCTACAACGATATTCCATTTAAATTCGAGGCCGGCACACCCAATATTGGCGATGTGATTGCCTTTAAATACGCGCTTGATTTTGTAAATGAATTAGGTAAACTCAATATAGCTGCGCATGAAGACGAATTGTTGCGTCATTTTGTAAACGGAGTGAAAGGCATACCCGGAATTACCTTGGTAGGCACAGCTGCGCAAAAAGTATCCGTTCAATCATTTGTGTTAAACAACATGCACCATTTTGATGCCGGTATGATGTTAGATGCAAAAGGCATTGCCGTTCGCACCGGCCACCACTGCACCCAACCCTTGATGCAACGTTTTGGTTTGGATGGAACAGTCCGTGCTTCGTTTGCGGTGTATAATACAACAGCAGAAATAGATGTGTTGCTGGAAGCGTTGAAGAAATTAGCTCGGTAAAGCTAATTGTTTTCAAAAAGTCGGTATTTTTCGGATGTAATCTAAAATAAAGTACTAAATTTGCGATTACAATCCAAAATAATAGACTATGTCGGTAGCGCGAGATATTGCCAAGCGTATTGAAAAGGACTTCTTTAAAGGTAAGGTCATCCTTTTACTTGGTGCCAGACAGGTTGGTAAAAGTACGCTGGTAAAGATGTTGCCGTCATGTCAAACGAATCAAGTGCTTTGGCTTGATGGTGAAAATGCCGATGTACATCAATTACTGGATAAACCCAATGCCGAACGATTAAAACTACTTGCAGGTAATCATAAGATTGTTGTAATAGATGAGGCGCAGAAAATTGCCAATATTGGTTCTGTGCTTAAGTTATTTGCCGATTACAGTAAAAACATACAAGTAATCGCTACCGGTTCTAGCGCGTTTGAATTGCGAAATGCATTGAATGAGCCCTTAACTGGTCGTAAGTTTGAATACAAACTATTTCCATTGTCATTCACCGAAATGGTGCAACATACGAGCATGATTGATGAGGTTAGGCAATTACCTCAACGCTTGGTGTATGGGTATTATCCCGAAATTGTAACCCACCCGCAAGATGCGGAGCGGTTGCTCCGATTTTTATCAGATAGTTATTTATATAAAGACATTTTTTTGTTTAAAGGCATTAAAAAGCCGGAGAAAATGCTGGAATTGCTACGGCTATTGGCATGGCAGATAGGAAGCGAAGTCAATTACAATGAATTGTCTAATAAGTTGAAAATTGACAACCAAACTGTAGAAAGCTATATTGAAATGCTGGAACAAGCTTTTGTGATTTACAAATTACCAGCCTATCATACCAATCAGCGCACAGAACTGAAGAAGTCGAAGAAGATTTATTTTAATGACGTGGGAATTCGCAATGCGCTGATAAATGATTTCAGACCAGTTGAAGTAAGAAATGATAAAGGAGCGCTATTTGAGAACTTTATCATCAATGAATTGCGCAAGCAAAATGAATACAATCAGGTTCTTGCTAATTTTTATTTCTGGCGCAATACAGACCAACGCGAGATTGATTTGATTGTAGAAAAAAACAATAAACTACATGCGTTTGAAATAAAATGGAGCAGCTCTCAAAAAGCAAAACTTACACAAAGTTTCACCCATATTTATGGAGAGACTAATTTCAACGTTATTCATCAGGAAAATTTCTTTGAAGTATTGAATGAGTTTAAAATTTAGTGTGCTTGGCATGATGTCATCATACAAAACAACAGCAGAAATAGATGTGTTGCTGGAAGCATTGAAGAAGTTGGCGAGGTGATAAAAAAAATCAAGGTTTCCAATACAATTAGATTGAAAACCTTGATTTATGTGTTAATTGAAATGACAGTTGTTGTAAACCCTGTTTATTGTTTCAGCACTTTTAATACAACTTTATTATCGAGTGAACTAACTTCAACAAAATAGATACCTGCTTCACCCGGTATTTCGCATTGAATTGAACTGGCAGCGTTGTATGTTTTTCTCACCAATTCCTGTCCAATTGTATTTTTGATGACAACCACTAAATCAGATTGGCTGCTGCCTAAATCGATATTCAGTTCACCTTTTGATGGGTTTGGATAAACCTTCACATTATTACCCAAAGTGTTTTCAATAATACCTACAGTGGTAGTAGGTAGTACATATACTCTCACATGTCCTGCCTCATCATATGTTCCGGAATTCTCAGGAGCACCAATAGCAACTATATTCGAATCGGGCATACTTACACTCCAACCAAAATAGTTAAATTCATCTTCCCCGTAAATAGTAGTTCCTTTTTGTACCCAAGCAGTACCATTCCAGGTGAAAATTCTAACATGTCCAATTGCAGAGCTAATTGCGCCAATACTACTATATGGAGCACCAATAGCAATGGTATTTGCATTGGGCATACTCACTGAAAAACCTGATCTGTCATATTCAGCTTGCCCGTTTATGTCTGCTCCTTTTTGTACCCAAGCGGTGCCGTTCCAGGTGAAAATTCTCACATGTCCAGCAATATAACCTGCTTCGCTATTTCTAGGAGCACCAATAGCAACCGTGTTAGCATCGGGCATACTAACTGACCAACCCGATTCGTCATAAGAATCTTCACCTTCAATATCTGCCCCTTTTTGCACCCAAGCGGTGCCATCCCATGTGAAAATTCTCACATGTCCTGCATCAATACCTGTTGCGTTATTTCTTCTAGCACCTATTGCAATGGTATTGGAATCGGGCATACTAACCGACCAACCAAAATCGTCTCCAGCAGCTTCTCCATCAATATCTACTCCTTTTTGTACCCAAGTAGAACCGTTCCAGGTGAAAATTCTTACATGTCCCTGATTTTCGACTGCTCCGTCACTATGAAGAGCACCAATAGCAACGGTATTCGCATCGGGCATACTAACTGAATATCCGGATTCATCATTAGCTGCTTCCCCGTCAATATCTGCTCCTTTTTGTACCCAAGCGGTGCCATTCCAGGTGAAAATTCTCACATGTCCTGCATAAGCACCTGCACCGTCATTAAATGTAGCGCCAATAGCAACTGTATTCGCATCGGGCATGCTTACGCTAGTACCTGAAATATCACCAGCTGCTTCACCGTTAATATCTCCCCCTTTTTGTACCCAAGCCGTACCATTCCAGGAGTAAACCCTCACTTGTCCTGATGCAGAATCTGATCCATTATTATTATAAGGAGCACCAATGGCAATGGTATTCGCATCGGGCATGCTTACGCTAGCACCTGAATTGTCAAAAGCTGCTTCTCCGTCAATATCTGCTCCCTTTTGTGTTTGTGCAAATGCAAAATGGCTGCCGAGCGTGAGTGCAATCATTACTGCAAACGATTTTTTTAAAATCGTGTTCATGTTGTTGTGTAAGTGTAATTTTTGTTTCATGTTTTTTGTGCCATTTTTTATAGTACCAGGCAAGTACTTTTAATTGTTGAGTATGCAAAATAAAAAAACACACTCAGTCGTGCAAATCTCTACTCTATATATTTACATTATTTTTTGGTAATATCAAAAGTTAGCAAGCCATGTTTCACTCGAACCCTCTGCATTTATGCAGGTTTACGGCTTCCTTCATACCGTATCAATCAACAAAGATGAAGTGCAAATGACAAATTTCAGTTTATAAAGTCTAATTTATATTAACCTAAAAAACGTTGTGTTCTTTGCGTATTCTTCACGTTCTTTGTGCTTAAATATAGACCTGCAAATGTCCACCCCAAACGATATACAAAACGACATCATTGAAAATTTTTCCCTATTTGAAGGTGATATGGAGCAAACACTTATGTACCTGATGGATTTGGGTAAGAAACTGCCTGCTATGCCCGATGAACACAAGGTTGAAGAGTTTATAGTAAAAGGCTGCCAAAGCAAAGTATGGGTGTTCCCGAAATTTAAAGAAGGAAAAGTGCAATTTGAGGTGGACAGCAATACCGAAATCACCAAAGGTTTACTTTATTTGCTGTGGAGTATATGGAACAACCAAACTCCTGAAACTATTTTAAGCACTGAATTGTATTTTATAGATAAAATTGGCATGAGCCGCATGATAGGTACACAAAGAAGCAACGGATTTACTGCCATGATACAAAAAATGAAAGCATTTGCTACCTTGTATCAACAACACGGAAATTCTTAGCAGACTTAGCGTAAAAAATAACTTATGACTGAAAACGAAACAAGTATAGAATCAACCAAACCCCTTCGCACTTTTGTAGATGTGCAGAATGAGGCCATACAGGTATTGCAAACCGTATATGATCCGGAAATTCCCGTAAATATTTACGAACTAGGTTTGATATACGAAGTAAATGTAAGTAATGATTTGAACATTGAAATCATCATGTCGCTTACCTCGCCATTTTGCCCGGCAGCACAAAGTATGCCTGCCGAAATAAAAGAAAAGCTTGGTGCCATGGAAGGTGTAAAAGAAGTAGACGTGAAAGTGGTATTTGAACCACCTTGGTCGCAAGACTTGATGAGCGAAAGCGCCAAGTTGCAACTTGGGTTTATGTAGAAAAAGATTAAAGCCGGTTTTGCCGGCTTTTTTTATTGGCTATTTCTTGTTACCCTATGACAATATTTATTGAATGCATTAAGTTTTTCACTAAAAATAATGTAAACGGCAT
>CAYSBE010000010.1:8121-21532 GCA_964429245.1 uncultured Bifidobacteriaceae bacterium
ATTGCATAAAACAAGAAAGCCCCGCAAAAGCGAGGCAATTTTGTCGGGGTGGCAGTCCCGCCATTGGCGGGATACGGCCACCACATCAGAATAGAATATTATTATCATTCAGAAATCTTTTGATGCCTCTGCCTTTGATTTTCTTTTCAAGCAATCTGGCCTCATTGATATCACTAACGTAGAAAGTATGAACTAGTTTCCATGGGATACCTCTAGCAGTAAACGTGCTGATACCGTGATTGTGCTGCATAACTCTGTTTTCGATGTCGTTAGTAAAACCGACATAGAACTTATTAAGTTTTTCACTAAAAATAATGTAAACGGCATATTGCATAAAACAAGAAAGCCCCGCAAAAGCGAGGCAATTTTGTCGGGGTGGCAGGATTCGAACCTACGGCCTCCACATCCCAAATGTGGCGCGATACCAGGCTACGCTACACCCCGAAAAGATATTTGATTTAAGGGATGCTAAACCCTTAATTCGATTGAACTTAAGCGGAGAGAGAGGGATTCGAACCCTCGATACGAGTAAACCCCGTATGTCGGTTTAGCAAACCGGTGGTTTCAGCCACTCACCCATCTCTCCTTTATTTCAAAAGGACTGCAAATGTAAGGATACTGATCAATTGTGCAAATATTAATACATCTTTTTTAGGAATATCTTCTACGTAATACATTTAATCGGGATATGTGCATAAACAAAAGTCCAACAAAGTTGATTTTTACCAATTGATGATGCAACATTGTTATGGAAAATGTGTCTTATTGAAAATACATTTTTTACATTTCTCCAACCCTTAAATTCAAATAGCCATGGCAAAGGACAAACCTGTAAATTACAAGTTCCGAGATCTAAAAATTTTTGGGTCTACAGAATGGCTGGCAAATAATGAGAAAAAATACCGGCTGGTTTATGATGAAGCAGAATGCACATTCATTTATTGTGAATTATCATTTTACAATAAAATGTTCGATGAACAGAATTGGGATGTTAGGATCAGTTTAAAGTGTGTAAACAACCTAACAGGTGAAGAAGTATGTAGTTTAACTGCTGATAGGTTAATACGACAAGATGAAAACATTGTTTATGTTAGAGAGGGTTGGGGAGTAAAAACTCCAGGTACCTATTGGAAAAAAGGTGTATACCGATGGGAAGCATGGATTGACAATATTTTTGTTGCAGAAAAATTATTCTACATAGAAGATCAGGGAATTGTATCTGACTCAGTAAATCCATATTTCAACATCAATGCCATTCGTTTATATGAAGGTCCGGATGCAAATGTGGTGAAGAAAGAACGTAAATATATGCTAAGATTTGGGAATGAGGAAACGAGGTATATATGGCTTGAGTTTTTAGCAGACAACCTAGTAAAAAATGCAGATGAATGGCACTGTGAATTGTTCTTCTATTTTCGAACCCATTCCGGGCAATTAAAAGGAACAATTGAGAAGCTGCTCACCATTAATAAAAAAGATAACACATTTGATTGTACTGTTGGTTGGGGCTCTGATCAAAAAGGAACTTGGGGAGACGATAGTTACTATATCGATATTGTTTTTATGGATCAACTTATTGCATCTGTTCCCTTTGAAGTAGGAAATGAATTTGTAGAAGATAAAGATGCAAACCGCATTGTAGCAGTAAAACCTAAATCAAAAATTGAACCGCTTACAAAACCACAATCAACTAATGTTGATGGTGTAATTAAAGAACTTGATGCGTTAATAGGTTTAGATTCGATTAAGAAAAAAGTAAAAGAATATACAACCTATTTGAATTTTATAAAGCTCAGGCAAGAAAAAGGATTTGAAGATAAAGATCGCATAAACCTACATGCGGTATTTACTGGAAATCCGGGCACCGGAAAAACTACTGTGGCAAAGATGTTAGGTGAAATTTATGCAAAGCTTGGTTTGCTTAGTAAAGGACATGTGGTTGAAGCAGACCGCTCGGATTTAGTAGCTGAATACATTGGACAGACAGCACCCAAGACAAAGGAAATTATTAAAAAAGCAAAGGGCGGTATTTTATTTATTGATGAAGCATATGCGCTTGCCCGTAAGAATGATGACTCAAAAGATTTTGGCAAAGAGGCAATTGAAATTGTATTGAAAGAAATGAGTGATGGCGATGGCGACATAGCCATTATTGTTGCCGGTTATCCTGAAGAAATGAGTACTTTCCTAGAATCTAACCCGGGTTTGAAATCACGTTTCAGTATGTACTATGATTTTCCTGATTATACCCCACAGGAGCTTATGTTGATTTCAGAATATGCTTGCCGTCAAAAAGCAATTAATTTAAGTGCAGAGGCAAAGGATGTGCTGTACAAAAGATTGGTAGATGCATACAGAGAGCGAGACAAATCATTTGGTAATGCTAGGTATGTAAACACAATTTTAGATGAAGCAAAAATGAATATGGGGCTACGTATAATGCAATCAAATGATCCTGCTTCACTTGATGCTGACGCATTATCAACACTAGCAGGAGATGACATTCACAAAATATTCAATTCTAAATTTAAAAGTATCGCAGACATTCCTGTTGATGAAGAGTTGTTGAAGTCGGCATTGAATGCGTTGAATATGATGATTGGTTTAGAAAACGTAAAAAAGGAAATCGAAGAGTTGGTTAAACTGGTACGTTTTTATAAAGAGATTGGTAAAGATATTCGTCAGTCGTTTTCATTGCATGCCGCATTTACAGGAAACCCCGGTACGGGAAAAACTACTGTTGCCAGGTTACTTGCCCAAATATATAAAGCATTGGGAATTTTAGAACGAGGTAATTTAATTGAATGCGACAGGCAGGCATTGGTAGGTGGATACGTTGGCCAAACAGCCATAAAGACAACTGAAATACTGAATAAAGCAATGGGTGGTGTATTGTTTATTGATGAAGCTTATGCTTTAAGTGAAGGGGGCGAAAATGATTTTGGCAAAGAGGCGATTGAGACGATACTTAAGCGCATGGAAGATAGTAGAGGTGAGATTGTGGTAATCGTTGCAGGGTACACCGAGAATATGAAAAATTTTCTCGAATCGAATCCGGGTCTGAGATCAAGATTTGACAGGGAGCTGCACTTTGAGGATTACAATGCAGAACAATTATTTGACATTGCCTTAAAAATGTTTATGAGTAACAGCATTAAGCCGGATGATAAATCACGCGAGCATCTTAAAAATTATATGGAATTTATCCATAAAACAAGAAACAAGTATTTTGGAAATGCCCGTCAGGTAAGAAAATTAGTTGAAGAATCAATTAAAAACCAGCATTTGCGATTGGCTAAGATTGAACCTTCTGAACGCACTTTAGATATGATACAAACGCTTTTGTTTGAAGATGTAGAAGAATTCAAAATAGATTACAATGCTGCGGCATCATCTAAACCCACTATTGGTTTTAAGCCTAATTCATAAAAAAAGCGGCTTATGCCGCTTTTTTTATGAGGAAATTATTGAATTATTTTCCCGAAGTAGTTATGGTTTCAGCTAATTTAATGGCTTGGTATGCATTTACAATACCTCCGGTTCTGCAAAGTTCAGTCATCTTTACTTTTTTCTTTGTTCCAGGTATCAATACTTTTCCTTTTACAGGTACTACAGATTTCATGATGATATCTTTTACCTGAATTGCACTTAGTTGTGGGTAATAACTCCATACCAATGCTGCAACACCGGCTGTAACAGGAGATGCCATACTGGTTCCGTTAAACGATGCATATTTCGATTCGGGAATACATGAATAAATATCTACACCGGGCGCAAAAACGTCAACGGTTTGCTTGCCATAGTTTGAGAAATCAGCAGGGATATTTTTCCCAGATTTCCAGTTAGATGCACCCACTTCAAGCCAGCTGCTGGCAACAGCATTGTTTAGATAAATAGCCTTTGGGAAATTACTTGTTGTATCGGTGTTGTTGTTATCATTTCCTGCTGCATGTACCAGTAATACGCCTTTTTGCACAGCATATGCTACTGCTTCATCTACAACACTCTTTTGAGGAGAGAAACCTTTACCAAAACTCATGTTTATTATTTTTGCACCATTATCAGCAGCGTATCTAATTGCATTGGCAATGTCTTTATCTCGTTCATCTCCATCAGGTACCACACGTAATACCATGATTTTTACATTGTCGGCAACGCCATTCATACCAATATTGTTATTACGAACGGCAGCAATAATTCCTGCTACGTGAGTTCCGTGATCGCCTTTTGGTCCGCTAACCCGATTGCAGCCATAAAATCTTTCTGTAGCGTCATTTGGATTGTCACCCACTTTGTTTCTTGGGTCAAAATCAACATTAAGATGATATTTAGTTGAGCCTTCAAAGTGCTCCAATCCTCCTTTTATTTGTTCTTTCAATTCGGAAAGTTTAACTCCTTTTTTTACCAATTCTGTAACCTTTTTTGACAATGCCATCTCAATAGGGTCGGTTGATGTGAAGTCGGCAAGTTGTGCTGCAGTGGGATTTTCATTTCCTGCATACCGTTGCATTTTGCTGATGGTACTGATAAGTGATTTGTATAGATTTACATTACCTTGGGCCTCATTAAATCTTTTGGTTAATTCTTTTTTCGATTCTTGGTATTGTTTAAAATCAGCTGCATCTTTTTCATTTAATTTATCAACCTGAACACCTTCAAATCTTTTTTTACCCTCCCTCACAATTCTGGTTAATTCCAACGTTTCTTCAACGATATCTCCACCGGGGCCACCTAAGAAACTCCAACCATTGATATCATCTACATACCCATTTTTATCGTCATCAATATTATTTCCGGGAATCTCTTTTTCATTTACCCAGATTACATCTTTAAGGTCTTCATGAGCTACCTCGGTTCCGCCATCAATAACTGCAACCACAATAGTTGTAGATTTTTTATTGGTTAACAGTTCAGTATAGGCACGTTCTGTGCTCACTCCCGGTACTTTGTTTTTCTTGGCATCCAGATTAAACCAATTTTCAGGCGCTGATTTTTGTGCGAAAGCCACACTTCCTGTTATGGCTATGATTGCACTTAGTTTAAATATTTTTAGCATGTGTATAATGTATGTGCCAAAACTAAGAAAATCTCGGAGCATTCATGATGTTTTATGATAAGTGGAAATAGAAAGGGTATAAAAAAATGAAGCCCCCCGATTAAGGAGGGCTCCACCTAGCCTATGAAACAATTGCACCTCTACTCATAGATGCAATACTTTAAATTCGTGTTGAATTGTGTTACAAACATAATGGGCTTTTTGAATTTTCAAAAAAAATTTATGTAAAAAATGAGATTAAATTTTTTTTAAAACTCATTATGATTTAAGACGTAATTTAACTTTAAGATTTTCAACTATATATAGCATTAACGGAACCAATACCAAAGTTAAAATGGTAGCAAATCCGAGTCCAAAAATCATTGTCCAGGAAAGCGGACCCCAAAAAGCCACACTATCTCCCCCAAAAAATATCTTTGGATTTCCGGTTTCAAATAAAGACACAAAATCGATATTGAATCCAACTGCTAGGGGAACTAAACCAAGCATGGTTGCTGTAGCAGTTAGCAATACAGGCGTCATCCTTGTTCTTCCGGCTTCAATTATTGCTTCTCTTAATGGCATTCCTTCATGAAGCAATATTTCTGTAAACTCTACTAACAAAATTCCGTTTCTAACAACGATACCTGCTAATGCAACAATTCCTACTCCGGTCATAATGATCGATATTTCCATATTGAAAATGGAGAACCCTAGAAATACACCAATTAAACTCAATACAATTTCACTCAAAATAATTATTGGTTTCGAGATAGAATTGAATTGTGTTACTAAAATCAGGAAAATTAATCCCAAAGAAATAAGCATTGCACTGCCTAAAAATGCACCGGTTTCGGCTTGTTCTTCTTGCTCTCCACCCATTTTAACAGTAACGCCCTGAGGCAAATCATACCTTGTGAGTGCTTTATCAATTTTTGCTACAATTTCATTTGCGTTGTAGCCACTCAATACATTGGAGGATAAAGTAATTATTGGCTTTTCATTGTATCGTTTGATACCGCCAAATGTATTGCTGTACTTGATATTTGCTACAGATGACAAAGGTATTTGTCTAATTTGACCACCCATATTCATATCCCTAAAGGTTATCTTCAAATTCATCAAAGCATCAATGCTATTACGTTGTTCTTCACTATATCTTAATTGAATTGGATATTCATCATTAGCATCTTTGAACTTGCTGATTTCAGTTCCAAAAATCGCAGTTCGCAATTCACTTCCTATTTGTCCTGTTGAAATGCCTTCTCTGTTTGCACGTTCACGATCAACTTCAATAACAATTTCCGGTTTTGTAGATTGTACATCAGATTTCAGTTCTTCAATACCTTTGATATCCAAAGAATCTAAATATCTTTTTATGTCTTTTCCAACCAACACGAGTTCATTAATATCATCCCCTTTTATGTCAACTGCAATTGGTTTACCGGTTGGAGGTCCGTTGCTTTCCTGATCTACAATAATTTCAACACCGGGTATACCTTTAGTTGCTTCCCTTATTTTGTCAAGATAGACTGCTGTTGATTTCCCATCGCGTTTTGCAAATTCTACAAATGCAACGGTTACTTTTCCTAAATGTGGAGTAGGGCTAAAATTATATTCAAATTGTGATGGATCGTTTGCTCCAATTGCCACATTTGAAATAACAGATTCTACCATTGGGTTATTTTCACCTACTACTTCATAAACCCTATTCTCTACAATTTGAGTAATGGAATCCGTGTATTCAGCTGAGGTTCCGGTTGGCAATGTGATATACGTGTAAACGAAATTAGGATCTGATTTTGGGAAAAATACTACACTTGGCTTCACTATTGCCATGAGCACGATAGTAAATATGAACAAAAAAACTGTACCAACTAGTATCCATGCAGGACGTGACTTTTGAAGGACCCATTCCATTATGTTCTTATATCCATCTTGAATTTTTGGCCAACGAACTTCTTGAAATGTTTTGATCCATTTCCAAAATACAAAACGGTTTAATGTATACAATACGAAAAGGGTGATGGTGAAATTACCCAGCCCAATATTTCCGGCCAAATAACTTAGCAATGCGATTACGCCAAATATGATTCCGGTAATTTTAAAGCCTTTTTTATTACTGCGATTTGCTGCTTCTTCCTCTTTCGTTTTCATAAAATCAACTGCAAAAACAGGGTTGATGATGTAAGCTACAACTAACGATGCAAGCAACGTAACAATGAGGGTGATTGGAAGATAGAACATGAATTTACCAATTACACCCTGCCAAAATGCCAACGGAATAAATGGAGCAAGAGTGGTCATGGTACCCGATAATACTGGAAGAAATACTTCACCTGCAGCTAGTTTTGCTGCTTTTTTAATAGGCATTTTACCGTTGCTAAATATGCGGTGTGTATTTTCAACCACTACGATGGCATCATCAACCACTATTCCAAGTGCGAGTAGAAATGAAAATAAAACAATGAAATTAAGTTTGAATCCAATGACGGGAAAAATGATAAATGCAACGGCACAAGAAAGAGGAACAGACATGGCAACGAAGATGGCATTGGTTGTTCCCATGAAAAACATTAAGATCACTGTAACCAAAATGAATCCAATGATGATTGTGTTGATTAAATCATGTAAGGTAGTACGTGTTTCTTCCGATTGATCGCCTGTGATGGTTACTTTTAAGCCCGGAGGAAATACTTCTGATTCATAGCGCTTGGCCATTGCATTTATTTTATCTGCAGCCTCAATAAGGTTCTCTCCACTTTTCTTAATGATGTTTAATGTAATTACATTTTTATGTTCCAATCGGGCATAACTTTCTTTCTCTTCAAAGTCATCTTTTATTTCAGCAATGTCTTTTAAATATACAGTGGCACCGGTTTGTCCTCTAATGACAATATCTCCAATCTTATTTGGATCTTTATATTGTCCAATAATATTAATAGATCGTTTTAGTCCATCCATGTCTACCGAACCACCAGAAACAGTTACGTTCTCGGAAGCAACTGACATCTGAATATCTTGAAAAGTGATATTGGCAACTTCCGCTTTGTACATGTCTACGTTTATCTGAATTTCTCTTTCCAAAGCACCAGACATGTCAGCACGTGTAATTTCTTTTAAGCCTTCAATTTCATCTTTTAAATTGTCGGCATATTTTTTCATTTTATCCAAAGGCAAATCGCCACTCACGTGAACCTGCATAATTGGAAATTGGGATGCATCAATATCTGTTACCTGGGGGTCATCAGGTAAGTTATTTGGTAAATCATTTTTTGCTTTATCTACCGCATCTTTTACACGTTGCAAAGAAAGATCTACATTTTGATCGGTATTAAATTCCACATTGATAACTGAGAAATCTTGTACAGAATTACTCTTGATTTTTTTTACGCCAGAAATGGTACTAACCTGTTTTTCTATTTGTTTGGTTACAAGTTGTTCCATATCATTTGGCGAGGTTCCCGGATAAATGGTTGTTATCAGAATACTCGGAAACTTTACTTCAGGAAATTGCTCTTTTGGCAAATTATTATAGGATACAAGGCCGGCCAGTGTGATAATAATGGTAAGTATGTAAATACTCGTTTTATTATCAATACTCCAGCTTGATGGTTTAAACTCTTTTATGGTATCTTTCATCACGTTAGTTTTTTAAATAAGAAACATTAAAGTTTAATTTCTTGTCCATCATTAAGGTCCTGAAATCCTACAGTGATAAGCCTATCATTTACCTGAATTCCGTCAAGTATTTCGGCTTTTCCATTGTATTGTTTTCCAACTTTTACCAGTACCTTTTTAGCATACGTTTTACCATCTTTTGTTGAAGCAAGAAAAACTATACTTTGGCCATCGATTTGCTGAATGGTGTTTATAGGAATGACAATGGCACTTGGTTTTTCATAATCAACAATGCTTAGTTGGGCAATCATATTTGGATTCAACTCATTATCGGCAGGCAAGTTTACATCAACTTCAAATGTTCTTGTCATCTGGTCAATTGTTCTGGAAGTATGCGATACTTCAGCTTTGATTGATTTTTCTATATCGGGAAAAACTAAGTTTACCCGATTGCCATTTTTTACCAATCCGGAATACGATTCTGATAAATTGGCTTTTACTTTTAGTTTGTTTGGATTGACTACTGTTATGCAAGGAATACCGGGAGAAACATTTTGGCCAATTTTTATTTTTACCTCATCTACTGTTCCTGCATATTCAGATTTGATGTAATACATATCAATGGATTCTTTAGTTGCCTCAATACTCTTTTCCAGACTCTCTTTATCGCTTTTTGCTTTTAAGAATTCAATTTCGCTTCCCACATTTTGTTCCCACAGTGTTTTGCGTTTTTCATAAACTGAATTAGCTAACTCAAATTGTTTTTTTAGCGCTTCTAACTGTGCTTTTACTGCTTTTGCATCAAGTTCTGCCAATATTTGACCTGCAGCTATTTGTTGCCCTACTTTTATATTAATTCTTGTTACCACACTTGGAACTTTTGAGCTGTAGGTAATATTTTCATCTCCGTCTACACGGCCTTGTACATCTATGGCGTGCACAAATGGTTGCATTATTACAGATGTTACCGCAACAAATTTTGTTCTGGAGTCATCCGTTTTGGTACTGTCTTTTGTTTGTGCCAACTCATCTTCGAGTTTTTGTATTTCATCCTGCAAGGATGCTTGTTTTGATTTGAGCTCTTCCAATTTTGCAATTTTAGATTCTACAGAGTTGCTGTTACCTCCGCATGAAATCACTGCAAAAGCTAGCATACCCGAAACGATTATTAAATGTATGTTTTTCATTTTGTTATGTTTTATTATTTTTTAAGATATTTTGTTATATATTTTTTATTCACCTAAAGCTTTTTTCAAATCAGCTCTTGCTACAAGGAATTCATAAATAGCATTGAGGTAATTTTTTTGTGCTTCTTTTAGGTCTCGGTCGGCTGTGGTTACATCCAAACTTGAACTAAGCCCTGATTGGTATTTGCTATTTATACTTTCATAAATATCTGTAGCTAATTGTAGATTTTTTAGTTCTAACTCCAGCTGATCTTTAGCCCTGTTGTATCGTGTACGGCTATTGAAAACCTCCAATTCAATTGCATTTTCCAATTGTGTGATGGTATTGGATGTTTTCTTCATGTTGATTTTTGCGCGTTGAATTTTTGCACTTTTTTCTAAACCGTCAAAAATGGGAAGGCTAAGGTTGATGCCCATTAAAGTACCTGGATATACATTAGTAAATAAATCCTGATTTGATATAGAGAATGCATTGCGTTGGTGAATAGCAAATGCCGATAATGTAGGTGCATACCCATATGAGTTTTGCTTTTTGTCCAATTCATATAATCTCATTTGCTGTTGCAAAATTTTATAATCTGGCCTTTTGGTATAATCGAGTTTAGTGCCAATTTCAGGCTCTTTTGCAGCAATGGTATACAAGTATTTTAAACTGTCGGTTAATACAACAGAATCTTTTACCGACATACCCATTTGCATTTTAAGCATATAATAAGCAACCTGAGTTGCATCAAACAATTGTCTTTGCAGAATCAATAAGTTTGAGTAGGTTAGTTCAATACGGTCAGCATCTAGTTTCTCTGCCAAACCTGCTTTATAAGTGGCTTGAACATCCTTTCTGGTTTTATCAAGTGTGGCAATATTACTTTCTATCAGCTTTCTGCTTTCCTCAGTCACCAATACAAAACAGTAGGCTTTAATTACTCCGTTTTCTACCTCCAATTCTGTACGCTTAATATTGTATTTACTTAGCATTGCAAATTCCTTCGCTGCTTTTAATCCCATCAAGAAGGAACCGTTAAATAACAATTGTGTGGCGGTAATACTACTATTTAATGAGTAATCAATTCCTTGTGGGAATCGTAAAATTTCATCTGCAGCGCCACCAGGAAAGGGATTAGGGATACCAATAACAGGAATTTCAGGTGTATATGTATACCTGGCTTCTGCATTAATTTGAGGCAAACCAGTCGCCCTGATTTGCTTGATTTGTTTTTGCGCATCTTCTTCATCGAGTCTCGAATTCAAAAATGTTTGGTTGTATTTTTTAGCGGTTTCAATAGCTTGTACTAATGATAGACTTTGTATGCCATTGGCATTGCTTTGAGCAGTGGCCTGCTGCCATGATAGGAGAAGTATTGAACATACCCCAACCATTGTTTTAATATAATTCTTGTTTTTCATTTATTTAAGATGTTTACTTTTTTCATCAAATAGTTCTTGCCCTTTTGCAGTGCATATTGCACGTATATGGTATTTTATAATTTCCAGATGGAGTGTGCGGTTATCCATGCCTTTATTTATTAACTCCGGATCGATTACCAAGTTTATAAGGTGCACATATATTGCTGATACGATGTCAATATTGAGGTCTTTTCTGTAATAGCCTTTTTTCTGACCTTGCTCTATATTTCTTTTGATATTATCGTATACAAAACTTTTCATGTTTTTGTCCAATAAATCCCAACTTTCTCTAAAATATTTTTTCAAATCATACAAGGCACTGGGGTTGATGCTTTTGAGTTGGTTGCCTACAAATTCTGTTATTTTTACCATGGTATCTATCGCATCGTCATTTGCATTGATAATATTGTTGCAACTACAATTGGTATTATTTAAATGATTAGTGATGCAATTTGATACCAACTCGTTCTTATCATTAAAATATTGATAGAGCGTCTTTTTGGAAATACCGAGTTCTCTGCATACATCATCCATTGTCACACTTTTAAACCCGTATGTCATAAACAGATTTTCAGCACCTTGTAGTATTTTATGTTTGATTTCGTCCATTTATTTTTTCAAAATTCGGCTGCAAACATAGGAAACTATAATTAATATGGAAACTATTTTTATATTAAAAGTTTCCTAAGTGCAGGTTATGTTTTTGTTTCTAAAGTATTGCAGATTGAAATAACTTCACCATTATTGCGCCAATGTTAGCCCCGAAGCCATATATTATAGGAATAAGTGGAGGTAGTGCCAGTGGCAAAACCCGTTTTTTGCAAGCGATAGCCGAAAGGTTCAAATCAGCAGACATTACATTTTTGTCGCAGGACAATTATTACAAATCGGCTGATTATCATGTAAAAGATGAAAACGGACACATTAATTATGATTTGCCGGGATGTATTGATTTGGAGCGTTTTCACAAGGATTTACTTACACTTATGGGTGGCAAAAAGGTAGAAATCCAAGAGTATCGTTTTCAACACGAGGAGCAATTTGGGCGAATGTTGACGCTAAATCCATCACCGGTTGTAATCGTTGAAGGGCTTTTTATTTATTACGATGAAAATATCAAGCAGCTGTTTGATTTGAAAATATTTGTTGATGCCACACCAGATATACAATACCAAAGGAGATTAAAACGCGATACGGCAGAACGCAACATTCCGGCAGAATTTGTAAAATACCAATGGGAAAAGCATGTGTTGCCTTCGTTTAACAAATATTTGTTGCCATATAAAGATGAAGCCGATATAGTAGTTATTAACAATACCCACTTCGAAAACAGCCTAAATGTGATAGCCAATCACATAAAAATGATACTAAATATGTAATTTGTTAAATGTCAGGCATTAATAACAGGTTGTAATTTCCTGCATCATCCCATATATTTGCCCGCTTTATAAAAATCAAAAAATTTCAAAGAGCTTAACCGAATAATCAGAATTTAGATAACCAAAATGAAAAGTAAAGGAGCCGTAAAGTTGTTTGCCATTGCGATGGCGATTGTTAGTGTTTTTCAACTGTCATTCACATGGGTAACCGCCCGCATTGAAGACAAAGCCAAAGAGTTTGCAGGTGGAGACCCCGCAATTGAACGTCAATATCTTGACTCAGTTGCCCGGATACCTGTATACAACCTAGGTTTTAAAAACTACACATACCTTGAGTGCAAAGAAAGGGAATTAAATCTTGGACTTGACTTACAAGGAGGAATGAACGTAACACTCGAAGTGTCACTTTCAGAATTGCTTCGTGCATTGTCTAATAATAACCCGGATGCCCAATTCAACAAAGCATTGGAATTAGCTAATCAGCGCAAAACAACCAGTCAGAAAGATTTTGTTACCTTATTTGGTGAGGCTTACACAGAAGTAGCACCGGGCGGAAAATTGGCTGCCATTTTTGCCAACCAAACCAATAAGGACCGCATCAAAATTAGTTCTACAAATGATGAGGTTATTGTTTACCTTAAAGAAGAAGCCTCTCAATCAATTGACCGTTCGTTTCAAATCTTACGTGCCCGTATTGATAAATTTGGGGTAACTCAACCAAACATACAGAAATTAGAAAACAGCGGAAGAATACTTGTTGAGTTGCCGGGAGTTGATAATCCTAC
>CAYSBE010000010.1:21632-37294 GCA_964429245.1 uncultured Bifidobacteriaceae bacterium
AATTAGAAAACAGCGGAAGAATACTTGTTGAGTTGCCGGGAGTTGATAATCCTACGCGTGTGCGCAAACTTTTGCAAGGAACTGCCAAACTTGAGTTTTGGGAAACATTTGATAACGTAGATGCATACAAGCATTTGACTACCGCAAATACCGTATTGTCAAAATTATTTCAAGCCAATCCAACTGCTGATTCCACCGCATCAGATACAGCCCAGGTAAGTAGTGCTTTGGCCGGTTTAGGAAATGCAACAGCCGCTGCAACAACAGATACCACCGCAACAGATTCAACCCAAAAAACGATTGAAGAGTTTCAACAAGAGAATCCGCTATTTGCCTTGCTTCGTCCATATGCTGATGAAAACAACATGCTTATTCCAACTGGATCAAGCTGCGGTATGGCATTGGTAAAGGATACTTTAAAAATAAATGAATACCTCAACAAACCAGAAGTTAAAGCAGCAATGCCATCAAACATCAGATTTTTGTGGTCATTTAAAGGTATTGGAAATAATGAAGAGGCTGTCATATTACACGCCATCAGAACAAGTAAAGACGGAACAGCATCACTTGAAGGAGACAAAATAACTGATGCCAGAAGAGATGTTTCTCAAACAGGTCAAGTAGAAGTTTCGATGAGTATGAATGCTGATGGAGCCCGCATTTGGAAAAACCTTACCAAAGCCAATATTGGAAAATGTGTAGCAATTGTATTAGATGACATCGTTTATTCATCGCCTGTTGTGCAAAATGAAATTCCTAACGGCCGCTCATCTATTAGCGGAAGTTTCAGCAATGAAGAAGCAGCGGATTTGGCCAATATTTTAAAATCAGGAAAGCTACCTGCACCAACTCGAATTGTGGAAGAAGCTGTTGTTGGACCAACACTTGGTCAAGAGTCTATCACACAAGGATTGTTATCAATGGTTATAGGCACCATTGTGATTCTAATATTTATGGTTCTTTATTACAACAATTCAGGAATCATTGCAGATATCGCAGTACTTATCAACGTATTCTTTATTATTGGTGTGCTTGCCTCAATGGGTGCAGCACTCACATTGCCGGGTATAGCAGGTATCGTACTTACAGTAGGTATGGCGGTAGATGCGAACGTACTTATTTATGAGCGTATCAAAGACGAATTGAAAAATGCACGCAGTTTGAAAAATGCCGTAGCTGATGGTTTCGCAGCAGCAAGTTCTTCCATTATTGATGCAAACTTAACTACCCTATTGGCAGGTTTTGTGTTGTATGCATTTGGTACAGGACCTGTTCAAGGTTTTGCGATTACCTTGATTATTGGTATCCTTACTTCCATGTTTACTGCAGTTTTACTTTCTAGGGTAATTACTGAGTGGCGAATCGACAAAGGTCAGGTTGTAAAGTTCTCTCGTGCATTCTCAGAAAAAGCATTTCAGAATATCAACCTTGATTGGGTTGGAAAACGTAAAATTTATTATTTATTCTCTTCAACCATTATTGTTATTGGATTGATTTCAATGTTTACCAAAGGATTTAGCTTAGGTGTTGATTTCAGTGGAGGTTGGACATATGTTGTGAAGTTAGATAATGAAAAGAGTGTAAATGAAATCAGAGAGGCATTGGCTCCTTATTTGGAGAGCGCGCCTGAGGTGAAAACTTTTGGTACGGATAATAAATACAAGGTTACGACTACCTTCATGATTGACCAAACTACAGAGAATGCAAGTGAAGTGGTTGAAGCAAGGTTAAATGACGGGTTGTCAAAACTTGGAACCTACGAAGTATTGAGTTCGGCAAAAGTAGGACCAACAATTGCAAATGATATTAAAGTCGCCTCTGTATGGGCAGCTATACTTGCACTACTTGGTATCGGGTTATATATTTTGATTCGTTTCCGCAAATGGCAGTATGCTCTAGGGGCCATCATAGCCATTGCACATGACGTATTAATGATGTTGAGTTTTTATTCATTATTAGACGGGATTTTACCATTTGCAATGGAAGTTGACCAAAACTTTATTGCGGCCGTACTAACCATCATTGGTTTCTCAATAAATGATACGGTGGTTGTGTTTGACCGTATACGTGAGTTCTTGGGAACACATCACCATGAAAACAATAAAAAAATGGTTATTAATAATGCCTTGAACAACACATTAAATAGGACCATTATCACCTCGTTAACCGTATTTATGGTAACGTTTGTTCTTTTCTTGTTCGGTGGTGAAGTAATCAAAGGATTCACTTTTGCATTATTGGTAGGTATCCTGTTTGGTACATATTCATCATTGGCAATAGCAACGCCTATTGTTGTTGATTTTGATAAGAAAATCAAAGAGTAAGCATTCATGATATTTGTAAAAGGAGGTATGCAATGCATACCTCTTTTTTGTGCATTTTATTGAACACGCACCAAGGGTTTTCGGGTATAACTCAGCGGACTTGTATAGGATTGTTTCGTTTTTTAAAGTAAGATTTGTACCTAAACAAAAACGTTTCGACTTATGAAAAAAATAATTGTATCCATTTTCATGGTACTTCTAGGTTTGTCATCATTTGCGCAGTTCGATCCACGCACTCCTGATGATAGTCCTGAAAATTTTAAAGACAAATCCTATAATTTCTTTTTATCTAAGCGCCTTAAGAAGGCGATCTACCAAAGAGATTCTTTGAATGACCTGGTTGTTGCATTTAATAAAGACACCACACAACGCGGAAAAGATTACCGCACCTTGGATTCAATGTATAGAGCGCTTACTGCAAAATACAATGAGTGTAATGAAACCAACAACGATTTAAAGCAACAGTTTGCCGAACTCAATGCACGCTACAATGACCTGATGAAAAAGAGTTTGAATGATGCAGAGAAATTTAACAACGCATTGCGAATAAAAGCCGAGGAACTGGAAGCTAGGGAAAAAAGGCTGGCAGAATTGCAGGCTATTATTAATGCGCAGGATTCATTGCTTAATGCTTTGAATGATGTGGTGAAGAAAGCATTGCTCTCATTTAAGTCAGATGAAATTTCAGTAGAGATGAAAAATGGAAAAGTATACATTTCAATGAGTGACAAGTTGCTCTTTAAATCGGGTAGTGCAGCGGTTGAAGATGCAGGAAAAGAAGCCATTAAAAAGCTTGCCGAGGTATTAAATAAAAATCCTGATATTGATGTGCTTATTGAAGGTCATACCGATAATATTCCAATTAAAACTGCAAAGTATGAAGATAATTGGGCTTTAAGTGCCGACAGGGCTTTAAGTATAGTGAGGTTGTTGAGTGACGTAAATGGCGTGAAGCCAAAACGTTTGGTTGCTGCCGGTCGTGGAGAGTATTTTCCTAAAGCTGATAATGCTACTCCGGAAGGAAGGGCAAAAAACCGCAGAACAGAAATTATACTTACACCTAAATTGGATGAGTTGTATAAACTAATTGAGAAAAATAGAAGGTAATTATCCGATTGTTTACTTAAATAAAAAAGCCTGTTTCAATTTTGAAACAGGCTTTTTTATTTGAAACTTTTCGTCTTCAAATGACAAACTCATTTGCATAGCCAAGCGGTTTGGGTTTGATACACATCACTGCAATATTCTGAGATTGGTTTACCATTTGCTGTGCTTCTGTACCGATTATATAATCACCAACACTGGCTGACTCTTGCTGTGTCATTACCAATATTAAATCAGCATCCATTTTTTCAGCAAATGCAATGGTATCCAATGAAAAATCTTTATCTAATTGGTCAAGTACGTGTTCGGTGTGTTTAACCCCATTTTGTTCTAAAAGACGTGTAACCTGCTTTAGTGAAGCGCGCAATGAAATGTTTAAATCGTCATCATCAACCTTAAAGGTGATGATATGAATGGTTGATTGGTATGATTTGCCCAAATGAATAGCCCAACTAACCTTCTGACGAGATTCAATTGTTAAATCCAACGGGAATACAATGTTTCTGTAAGCATTCGTTTGTTTGTCAGACTTAACAACGATGACAGGAACATTTGCGTGCATGATAGTTTTAGAGGCGTTACTTCCAATTATTTGTTCAAGGCCTGATGCACCGTTAGATCCCATCACAATGCTATCACAACCCAATTCAGTTGCTGTTTCCGAAACCGATGTATAAATTTTACCAATTTTAACCACCGTACTGCATTCAATATTGTCGTTTTTCAGTATTCCTTCAGCCAATGTATTTAACTTTTCGTGAGCCAGTTTGCGGGCTTCTTCTCTTTTATCATCTCCAATGCCAAACATCGAGGTGAAAAATCCTTCTTCAATTACGTGAAGTAAGGCAAGGTGGTTGTCGAAATGCTTGGCTAATTGCACAGCATGTCTCAAGGCATGCATGGCGATATCCGAAAAGTCAACGGGCACAAGCATGGTATTTTTTTTCTTTGCGTTCATAGTTAATGATTTTTGCGGCACAAATATTAGTTTTTAAATCCAATTTTGATTAATGATATTGGTCATCTCAATTATTTAACAATTATGTCCTCAATTATAAGTGAAACAGATTTGATTCTAAACCCGGACGGTTCGGTTTACCATTTGCATTTATTACCTGAAGATATTGACCAAACCATCATATTAGTTGGTGATCCTGAGCGTGTACCCATGGTTTCAGCTCATTTTGATAAGATTGACATCATAAAAAGTAAACGGGAGTTTATAACCCATACAGGCACTATCGGAAATAAGCGTATGTCAGTAATTTCAACGGGTATAGGTGCCGATAATATAGATATTGTGCTCAATGAGCTTGATGCTTTGGTAAATATTGATTTGATAAATCGGGTTGAGAAAAATAAGCTTACAAAACTTCAACTTATCAGAATTGGTACGTCAGGAGCCTTGCACGAAGATATTCCTGTTGATAGCATACTCATTTCATCGCATGGTTTTGGGCTAGACGGCTTAATGAATTTTTACGACTACGAACCGGATGCTAGCATGGAAGAATTGCTGGATGAAATTGACGAACAGCTAGGCATATATGGTATGCATCCATATTTATTTAAAGCACCGGGCGGGTTGTTTAACAAGTTTGCACCTCATTTCAAAAGTGGTATTACGGCAAGTTGTAATGGTTTTTATGGACCACAGGGAAGGAGTGTTAGGGCTACACCCATGTATGATGATTTGTTGCAACGCGTGACTGAATTATCCTTAGCAGATGATTTACGCATCACCAATTTTGAAATGGAAACCTCAGGTATTTATGGATTAGCCAATATACTTGGCCACGAAGCCATTTCAGTAAACGCCATTATTGCGAATCGCTTAAAAAATACTTTTAGTATACAAGCAACCGAAACGGTTGAATCTGCTATCAAGCAAACTATTGAAGTAATCATATCTTAATTACGCTTCACGCAATTCAAAGAGGGTAATCTCGGGTAAAATTCCAACCCGACCCGGATATCCAAGAAAGCCAAAACCTCGGTTTACATATAATTGTTGTTTCCCTTCTACATACAAACCTGCCCAATGCGGGTATATGTATTTCGAAGGACTCCATTTGATAAAATCGTTTTCTACACCGAATTGAAACCCATGTGTGTGGCCACTGAATGTAGCTGCTATATCCGGATACTGTTTGCAAACGATGCTGTCAAAATGCGATGGATCATGCGATAACAATAGTTTTACATCAGCTTGAGGCATTCCCTGCATGGCTTTTTCCAAATCGCCATATTTTTGAAAACGCCCCCTGTCGCCCCAGTTTTCAACTCCAATAAGCGCCATTTTGTTGCCTCCGCGTTCAAGCATGACATGTTCATTCCTCAATAAATTCCAACCCATATCCTTATGCACACCAACAAGGTCGGTTAGGTTTTTAGCTTTTTGTGCTTCATTATCCCACACTATATAATCACCATAATCATGGTTTCCAAAAATACTGTAAACACCCATGGGTGCCTTAATTTCGCTAAAATGTTCCATAAGTGGAAATGCCTCATTGGTTTGGTTATTTACCAAATCACCGGTAAAAAAAGCGATATCGGGTTTTTCATTCATCGCCAATTGTATTCCCTTGTGTACCGCATCTCGGTCAAGCAAACTTCCGGTATGGATATCTGAAAGTTGAATGATTTTTAGTCCGCGAAAAGCTAAGGGAAGATTTTTGATATACAATGGCACCCTCACCACACGATAGTCGTACGCACCTTTGAAAATGCCTTTGGTTAGCAACACAAGGGGAATACCGGCAGTAATAGCGCCAACCTGCGATAAAAATGTAGCTCGATTAATGGTGTCAACACTTTTGGGTTCCGCAATCAGTGTTTTTTTATTTGGTATTGCTTTTCGAAGCAGCCACCTAATTCCTCGAATGATATCATCAATAAAGAGGAAAATACACAACAAAAATTTTGACAAGTAAACAATGAAAATAAGTGACGAAACCAATGTGCGTATTTGCATATTGGTTTGCATGTATTGACTAAAATTGGCCAAAATTGCAAGCACACTAAAAGATGCTGCAAGGATAAAATATATGAGACGCACTTTATTTACATGCTGCTGCCACCTGAAGCGAATCAATGTTTTGATACCTTGCCATGAATAAAGGTCAATTAACCAAATAAATGCGATGAGTGTAAGGGTAATTTTTATTTTAAATTCTGTCATTGTGAAAATATTTTCTCAATTTGCCAATTGAAGTAATAGCACATGATTACGTTTCCAAATATCAAGATTAATCTTGGATTACATATCATCAATAAGCGTGATGACGGATTTCATACAATAGAATCTGTTTTTTATCCCATTCCATTTTGTGATACCCTTGAAGTGATTACCAATCAACAACCGAATGGGAAAAAAGTTGTGTTACATTCAGAAGGATTGCCTATTGGCGGTGAACTAAACGACAACTTGATTGTGAAAGCCTATCATTTGCTAGATAGCGATTATGATTTGCCTCCCGTGCAAATTTGTTTGCTAAAAAATATCCCTATGGGTGCCGGATTGGGCGGAGGCTCAAGCGATGCCGCAAATATGATTAAACTGCTGAATAGTAAATATTCATTGCAACTTTCCATGCAACAAATGAAAGATTACGCAGCAGTATTGGGCAGTGATTGTACATTTTTTATTGATAATAAACCTTCATATCTTTTTGGTAAAGGACATGAACTAAGTCCATTTACCATTGATTTAACAGGATACTATATTGTGCTTATTACACCGAAAATTCATTCGAATACAGCCATGGCATACAAAGGAGCGGTTCCAAGAGGTGATGCGGCAATTAACTTAAAGGAAATATTGGCACAGCCTGTAAATACATGGAAAGCCACATTGGTGAATGATTTTGAACATACTGTATTTCGCCAATACCCACAGCTCTATGAGTTGAAACAATCATTATACGATTTGGGGGCAGTTTATGCATCCATGAGTGGAAGCGGTTCGGCATTATTTGGCATTTTTGAAGATAAGCCACTATTGCCAGACTATATTACTGCAATTAAGTTGTTTGAGGGGAAACTATAACGCAAAAAAAAGGCTGCACGTATGCAGCCCTTTTGGAAATATGCAATAGTAATTTACATGTTAGTGATGTACCAATACTTTACGGCTAGCTTTTGCATTTTCAGTATATAGATTTAAAGTATACAAACCATTTTTCAAAGTAGATATATTTATTTCTGTTGCATTTCCTGATGTCGTTCCTCTTAGCACCGTACGTCCAGTTATATCTACAATATTATATGTAAATGCACTTACGCCTTCAATTGAAACTGATATGTTTTCATTTGCGGGATTAGGATAAAGTTTCACACTGTTATCATCCAATAATTCTTTCACCGAATTTGGGTAAATAGCATTCACCTGATATTCAAAAAATGACATAATACCATTTTTATCAGCATCTGCATAGGCTAATTGATATTTCTTGTCTTTTCCAAACCAGGTGTAAGCGTATGTTGTATCTACTTCACTACCTAGTTCACTCCAATTTCCAAAAACCTGTACTTCGATTAACACATCTGTATAACCGACATTTTTCATTCTCAATGCATCAAATGTGCCGGAAGGTATCGTAAGACTTCCCCATGCATCAAATTCCATTTCATTTCGAATATAGGCAGTAATACGAACGGAGTCAACAGGAAATGGAATATCCAATTCATCAGGAGTTCCAGTAATTGAAAAGTTTACGGTATCGCTACCGGCCATGCCATAATTAATTGGGAAGGGCATTCTACTTGTTACAATTTCATCTGATGTAACAGGATTTAGAACGATAGCTTGCAATCCGCTGTCAGTTAGTAACCAGTATTCATTATCTTCTTCGTTTCCCCAAACTATTGCTAAATTAGCCGAGGTTGGTGCATCGGGAACAAAACTAGGATCAGTAAATATTGCACTGTCATACAAAAGTGGAGTGAGGCTGTTGAAGTCCCACACTTTATTTGCTCCGGAAGCACCTACATTTACTTGGGTTGCAAAAGTATCAATGGTAGCATAATACACTTTATCGCCAACTTGACCTAGGTCTGAGCGAACAATCTGAATTTGAGCAAATGCCTGAATAACACCTGTAAACATGGCAATGGTTAGGTATATTTTTTTCATATATATAAAAGGTTAAGATGCAAATATAGAATATATTACCTTATTATTTCCGAGTACTCAAATAATGCTTTATCATTTCTACAAATACAGGTATGAGTGATAAGAAAATGATACCAAATACAACCAACTCAAAATTCTTTTTCACCACTTCAAAACCACCAAAGAAATAGCCTGCGGTAGTAATTGAAATAACCCAAAGCAGCGCTCCTGCTATGCAATTGGTAATATACTTTTGATATGTCATACGGCCAACACCTGCCACAAACGGAGCAAACGTGCGTACAATAGGAATAAAACGTGCAATAATAATAGTGCGGGCGCCATGTTTTTCGTAATAGGCATGTGTTTTATCTAGGTAATCTTTGCGAATGGTAAAAATACCAAAAAGTTTTGCGCCTTCTCCTTTATTGGCCAAATACCTTCCAATAAAATAATTGGCATTATCGCCACAAAGTGCCGCCACAATAAGCAATGGAATGATGATAAAAACATTTAAGTTGTTGGCTTCGTTAGCAGCAAGTGCACCTGCTGCAAACAATAAAGAATCACCTGGCAAGAAAGGAGTTACCACAAATCCGGTTTCCATAAATACAATAAGAAACAAAAGCAAGTATACCAAAGCCCCGTAATTGCTGATGAATGTTTCTAAATGTTTGTCAATGTGTAAAATAAAATCAATTAATTCCATACGTTTAAATTGTGCGCAAGTTTACACAATAATCATAACTTTGCGCAGCATGCAAAAGATAATAAAGTACGCATTAGCAATCAGTTTGATTTCCATCATTGTATTGGGCAGTGGTTGTAAAAGCTATAAACAGTATCGTGCGAAGAAAAAGTGTGGTTGCCCAACAGGTTTTTAATATTCCTTAAATAATCAATTTTTGATTAGCTTCTTTTTTAAGAAAATCTGCATACGCTATTTTCAATCCATCGGCTAAACTAACTTGCTGCTTCCACCCTAAACTTTTGAGTTTACTTACATCCATAAGTTTTCTTGGAGTGCCATCAGGTTTGCTGGTATCAAACACCAATGTTCCTTCGAAGCCAACCGTTTTTTGAATAAGTAATGCCAAATCTTTTATGGTAATGTCTTCACCGCATCCAATGTTTAAAAATCCTTTTTCATTATAGTGTTGCATTAACATAAATGCCGCGTTTGCCAAGTCATCAACAAATAAAAATTCACGTAGCGGTGAGCCGGTTCCCCAGATGATTACTTCTTTTTTGCCTGCTATTTTTGCCTCATGAAATTTACGAATCAATGCAGGTACCACATGACTGTTTTCGGGGTGGTAATTGTCATTATAGCCATACAAATTGGTGGGCATTATACTGATAAAATTACATCCATATTGAACGCGATAAGCTTCGCACATTTTGATGCCGCTAATTTTAGCAATTGCATAAGGCTCATTGGTGGGTTCCAACAATCCTGTAAGCAAATATTCTTCTTTTAACGGTTGTGGTGCAAGTTTTGGATAGATACAACTTGAGCCAAAAAACATCAGTTTTTTCACCCCATGCACATAGCTCTGATGAATGACATTATTCTGCATCATCAGGTTTTCATAAATGAATTGCGCACGATAGGTATTATTGGCTACAATACCGCCCACTTTAGCAGCTGCCAAAAAAACATAATCGGGTTTTTCGGTTGCAAAAAAATCTGCAACAGCTTGTTGGTTTGTCAAATCAAGTTCCGATGAACTTTTGCCGACAAGGTTTGTAAAGCCCTCGTTCTGCAATTTGCGGTACACTGAAGAGCCAACCATGCCACGATATCCTGCAACAAATATTTTATCCTGCGTATTCACTTTTTTATTATTCGTGTTGATTTAAAATTTTGTAACCGCTTTGTTTCAAAAAATGTTGACGTTGCATCAATTTCAAATCACTCAACATCATGTCGTGTACCAATGCAGGCAAATCAAATTTAGGTCTCCAGCCAAGTTTTTCTTGTGCTTTGGTTGGGTCTCCAATCAGCAAGTCAACTTCGGTAGGTCGATAATAACGAGGATCAACAGCAACAACGGTATCGCCAATCTTTAAAGGGGTAGCGGAAATTTCAAGTGAAGCGAGTTTGGCGGCATCAATAGCAGCTACTTTCCCGGTTTCGTTTTCACCTTCGCCTTCAAATGCAAGTGTAATGCCTACTTCGGCAAATGCCATACTTACAAAGTCACGTACTGAAGTTGTTTTACCCGTTGCAATCACATAATCTTCGGCTTTGTCTTGCTGTAAAATCAGCCACATGGCTTCTACATAATCTTTGGCATGGCCCCAATCACGCTGGGCATTCATGTTTCCAAGAAATAATTTGTCCTGCATACCCAGCACAATTTTGCTGGCAGCACGGGTTATTTTGCGGGTTACAAATGTTTCACCACGTATCGGGCTTTCGTGGTTAAATAAAATACCATTGCAAGCATACATGTCATATGCTTCACGGTAATTCACCGTAATCCAGTAAGCATACAATTTAGCAACGGCATAAGGCGAACGAGGATAGAAAGGTGTAGTTTCACTTTGCGGAACAGCCTGCACCAAGCCATACAACTCGCTGGTTGATGCCTGATATACACGGGTTTTTTTCTCCAGTTTGCAAATACGCAAAGCTTCAAGAATTCGAAGTGTACCTATGCCATCTGCATTTGCAGTGTACTCGGGTGTTTCAAAACTCACATGCACATGGCTCATGGCAGCCAGGTTATATATTTCATCAGGTTGTGTTTCCTGTATAATGCGAATAAGGTTGGTGCTGTCTGTGAGGTCACCGTAGTGCAGTTTCAGGCGCACATTTTTTTCGTGTGGGTCCTGATAGAGGTGGTCAATACGGTCGGTATTGAACAAGCTGCTTCTGCGTTTAATGCCATGCACATAATACCCTTTGCCAAGTAAAAATTCAGCAAGGTAGGCACCATCTTGTCCTGTAATTCCGGTGATAAGAGCTACTTTCATTTAAAATATGGTTAGAAATGAGATGCAAGAATACATAATTTGGTGGGACAATGAAAGCCATTATCTTGCTGTTGGCAGATAAACGTATTCCCGTATATTTGCCCGTTACTGATGAGTTCGAAACCACTATTATCTATTATAACTGTTTGTTATCTGGCCGAAAATCTGTTGGAAGAAACATTGCAAAGCGCCATGCAACAAACTTTTCAGGATTTTGAGTTGGTGATTATTGACGGTGGTTCAACGGATAATACAGTTGAAATTGCCCGGAAATATGCTTCTAAAACTGCTACGCTCATCAGCGAAAAGGATAAAGGTATTTATGATGCCATGAACAAAGGGGTGATGCATGCCAAAGGCGAGTGGATTTACTTTTTAAATGCCGGGGATCGTTTTTACAGTGATAGGGTACTCGAACATCTTTTTACAAAACCGATACCTGAAAAGGTAGGACTTATTTATGGCAAAGTGCAAACCATCAACGAACCTACCGGAGTGGATTATGTGGCAGGTGAGGAGGTAACAATCAAAGACTTTTACAATCGTTACCCCATCAACCATCAGGCTACGTTTACACGTAAATCAGCATTTGTACAATTAGGTACTTATGATATTTCCTATAAACTGGCTGCTGACACAGAATGGTTTGTAAGGATATTTAAATCAACAGATTTTGATACGCTTTTTGTGGATGAAATTATTTCCTATTATGACATTCAGGGCGCATCCTATCACAAACGCATGCAAGGTTATCGGGAATACCTGCGTTTTTCATCACGACATTTTCCTTTGCCGGTTGTGTTGAAAAATTACCTCATGTATCCAATTATTTGGCTTAAAGTGAAACTCATACGTATACTTACTGGTACTCAACTATTTGCATGGTATCGGAAACAAAAATTTTCTTAATATCACATTTCAATTCAATTACATGTCCAACATTCTTCCACACAAATTCCGGTTTTTTTATCAATCACTGAAGCATGAAAAGTTTAGCTTGCTTGATGTAGGCGCGGGCAGTGGTAGTCCCACAAAAACCAAAAGCTATTTTCCACGGTGTGCGTATCATGGTATTGATCGGGGTAATTACCGGAATGACGATGCCGATTTCAAAGCGATGGATGCTTTTTATGAAATGGACCTCACAGAACTAAAGTTTGACAATATTCCCAACAATTATTTTGATGTCATCATTATGTCGCATGTGATTGAACATTTGCACAATGGCGATAAAGTGATTGGAGGCCTTTTGAAAAAACTGAAAAGTGGGGGAAAGATATACATTGAATACCCCGGGCAAAAAAGTACCAAATTGCCCAGTATGCGCGATACGCTCAATTTTTATGATGACGACACGCACGTGAGAATTTATTCGGTAAAGGAAGTAAGTGCATTGCTAGAAAAAGGAGGGTGCAACATACTAAAATCAGGCACCAGGCGCTATTGGCCATTCATTGTGTTGCTGCCCATCAGCTTTTTTCAACAGTGGATGAAAAAGGGTTATGTGCCCGGTGGCGTTTTTTGGGACTTGCTTGGTTTTGCAGAGTTTGTGTATGCTGTAAAAGAGTAATGATTTTGAGAATTTTAAATGTTGAATGCTGAATGATTTAATATCACCAGTCACCTGACAACTGATACCCGTCATCTGACAACTGTTAACCGACACCAGTCACAACTGAAAACTTCTCGCCTCTCGCTTCTCCTTATTTCTTCTTCAACTGCTTAGGGTCGATACCACGTTTTTTTGCCATGTCTTCTAAGCGTTGTTCAAACATTGATTTCTTGGCAGGTTTCTTTTTGTTTTCCTGAATCTGAGCGTGTATTTTATCTTCATCAACAAACCTGCGTATGCCTAATTGTTGGCCGATGGTTACCAAATTTGAAAGGAAATAATAATAGTTCAAACCAGCAGGGTAGCTGTTTAATACAAACAAGAAAATTACCGGCATCAGGTAGCTCATCCATTTCATTTGCGCATTGAGTCCTGCCCCCGTATTTTGGTTATTGTAATGTGTGAAGAGTAAGGAAGAAACAGTCATCAATAATGCAAATAAACTTACGTGGTCACCATAATACGGAACAGTAAATGGTAGTTTAATAAGGGAATCGTAGGTTGATAAATCTTCGGCCCACAAGAATGATTGCTGACGCAGCTCAAATGCTGAAGGGAAAAACTGAAACAAGGCAATCAATATTGGCATTTGCAACAATACCGGAACACAACCACCCAGTGGATTCACTCCCGCCTTGCGATACAGTTTCATGTTTTCTTGTTGAATCCGTGCAAGATCGTTGCCATATTTTTCCTTTAGTTCATCCATTTCCGGTTTCAACACCCGCATTTTTGCGGTTGACAAATAGGAGCGGTATACAAGAGGAAACAACACTGTTTTGATGATGAGGGTGAGCAACAAAATGATGATACCAAAACTGCTGATGTATTGGTTGAGGAAATAAAACACATTGATTACTACATATTTATTTACCCATCTAAAAATACCCCAACCCATTGGAATAATGCGCTCCAATTCAATATTCAGTTTTGATAATGTTTTGTAGTGATTGGGTGCATACAAAATATTCATGGCAAATGTTTCGCGCTCTTGATGGGCAAAAGGGATGGTAATGTTTGCAAATACTTTTTTTACATAGCTGCTGCCTTCTTTGCTTTGGGTTTCCACTACAGCATTTTCAAAAGCCTTATCCGAAATAAATGTGGTATTAAAATATTGTTGCTTAAATGAAATCCATTGTACAGGCGTTTTGAGCGACTCTTTTCCATCAGATGTTTCAGTTAAATATGAAGGCTCATCATCAGAAAAACGATAATAAATGGTAGAAGTACGTTTTTCGTTTTCAGCATTTTTTTCCTGTGAGATGATATCCTGATTAATGTTTAGGTCAATGTAGTTGCTGTTGGCTGCAAGCACATTATTCATGCCATTTAAAATCAGTTCGTATTTAAGCATATGCACATTTTCGCTAAATGAGTATCGCTGTTCGATAAATTGGTTTTCGCCCAATTGAGCAATCATGCTCAGGCTCTTACCATCTGCTGAGGGTTTTGGGGTAAAGAAAAGTTCAGATGACGTGATGGTCTTATTTTCACGGGTGGCAAAGGTAAATTCAAATTGGTTGTTGTCGCCATCCAACATTAGTAGGGGTGAGCCATTGTATGCTTTGTAGTTTTTCAATTCAACACGATAAGGTTTGCCCCCTTTATTGCTTAACGTAATTTTTAATTGGTCGTTTTCAAAGTCAGTAAATGTTTCATTTCCCGTAGCCAAAGCGGCAAAAGTTCCGAGTTTGGTTTCGGCTTTTACTGTATCAATACTTGTAGCAACGGCTACAGCCATTTCAGCAGCTTGAGCAAGGCTATCTTCTCGTTGTGCAAGGGCAAGAGCTGTTTCTTGTTTGGCTCTTAATGCCCGCAACTCTTCTTCGGAAGGTTGATTGAAATAGGCAAAGCCGATGAGAATAAGAAATATAAGGGATAGGCCAATGATTGAATTTCTGTCCATTTTGTTGTGTTAAAAATCGGGTGCAAATGTATGCTTTCTAAATGAATAACCTAATGCATATAAGGTGTTAATAAAGAATGAACATACCACTTTTTAACTTATACATGATTTCATATAAATATGTTAAGGAATTAAATTGAGAAAAATAATAATAATCCTAAAATTGAATAAGTTATAAATACAATTGGAATGATTAACATTAACCATTGATCGTTATTATAATATTTTACAAAGGCAATTATTCCAAATATGATACAAATAGAAAAGAACACGCCTACATAAAGAGCAGAACCACTTATTACAGCCAGTAAGCCAAGTAAAAATGAAATTAGAGTAAATGTGGCAGCAATATTTTTTTTATTTTGAGGTTTCGGTTCTGAATATGATTGTATTAAAGGCTTTTTTGTTGAAGTGTCTGAAAAAATTGTTGTTGGTTTAGTATTCTCAGAAACGCTTGAACGTATAAATTTTTGTTGAGTTTGTTTAATGCTAGTAGGAATATAAAAATTGGCATTATCTGTTGTTTGATTTTTTACGAATTCTGAGTTACAGGTAAGTTCTGTGTAAGTACCCCTAAAAATCGGACTGGATAAAATTAGGCAAAATGTTTAATTT
>CAYSBE010000011.1:0-11947 GCA_964429245.1 uncultured Bifidobacteriaceae bacterium
GGTTTTTTTGTTGGATTTAACATGAATATACTTTGGACTTATGTAGAGCGTACCGAGGATGGTGAATAATATTTGATGAAATATATCATTGTTTATGTGGTGACATTTGTATTCTACTTGTTTTTTAATTTTATCTGTGATCATGTTGTTCGCCTGCACGAACCCATCTATTGGGTAGTAAAAATATTGAAACTTGATAGCCTTACAGAGATGTTTTACAGAAACGACACAACAGTTTCCAACCTGATGTCGATTGGCGTAAATGCTGTATTAAATTTTATTGGAACCAATTACGTTGTTTTTCGTGTTCCAAAACCAGAAGAAATTTTTGACGAAAACTAGGCCTATTTGAGTTTGTTTTTTTGAGCCCTGCTCATTTTATTTATTCGGTTGTAATACCCCGATTTGCTTGCCTTTACCCATATAATCAATCGCTGTCCAGCGTTTATGGTGTTTCCCTTTAGTTTATTCCATGATTTAATTTCGGATACGGTTACATCATACCATTTGGCAATATCTCCTAGGTTATCGCCTTTCTTTACGGTATAGTAAAGCTTTTTCTTGTCAAATACCGGAGGAGAGGGTTTGTTCGGTTTTTGAGTCAGGGTATCGCTGCTATCTTTTTTGATAACAATTGGCTCAAATGTTTCGGGTGTTGGGTTTGGATTATATACCGAGTCTTTCAATGCCTCAAAGGCTGACATCTTATTTACCGGAATATATATCCAATATCCTTCCGCTGTAAAGGGAATAATATCTTTTTTGAATATCGGATTCAAAACCCTTAACTGTTCAATGGGTAAGTCTATTGTTTTGCTTATTTGCTCAAATGAGAGCCATTTATTTACCAAAACGCTATCAACGGGTGTTGACATTTCTGTTTGTGTTGGCAACACCAATGCGTGTTCTTTATAATAGTTAAATATATATATCGTTGCTATAAATCGTGGATATAGGTCTCTTGCTTGTTCGGGTAAATACTCATAAACATCCCAGAAAAAAAGACTGTTTGAGGCCCTTCGAATGGCTTTATTTAAAGCAAAGGGTGATACTCCGTATGCTGTAATTGAAAGCGGCCATTGAAAATAGATCGCATTTAGGTCTTTAAAATGTGATGCTGCCATCTGGCTTGATTTCACGGGATCTCTTCGCTCATCCACATAAGTGTTTACTTTACCTTTGTACATTTTGGAAACATTGTACATCATCATCCACAATCCGGTTTCTCCATTGGGTCCGTTTCTAAACAAATCCAAATTTGAGGCTGCTGCTGCTACGTATTTTAAATCTGTGGGAACTCCTTTTTGTTTTAACGCTTTTTCCATTACAGGAAAATATTTTCGCCCCTTAATCAACATCTGTCTTGTTGCATCAGGATTATTCAAATAATTATCAATATAGGTTTTTACTTCCTCTCTATATACCAACTCAATTGGCGATTTGATAGCAGCTATTCGCTCCCTATATGTTTCGTTGCTTTCAATTTTTACTTTTTGCGAGATGGACACAAAAGGCAAAATGAATAGGACAAGTAGAATAATTTTACGCAAAAAGAAATCCTTCATTATTAATATACATTTAGGGTTGGCTATATCTCTTTTGCCATTTGCATTAACCCGTTTTCATCAAAATTTCTGCCCATCAACTGAATCCCAATAGGCAAACCTTCCGGGGTATTGCCATTGGGTATACTGATGGCCGGAATGCCTGCTATATTTGCATGAACTGTAAAAATATCTGCTAAGTACATGGCAATAGGATTTCCGGCTTTTTCTCCCAACTTAAATGCTGCCGTAGGTGATGTTGGCGACAATATAAAATCGTATTGTTTTAGTATCTCTTCTGTTCTTCGTTTCACCAATTGCCTAACCTTTTGTGCCTTTGTGTAATACGCATCAAAATAACCGGAAGAGAGCACAAAAGTGCCCAACATAATTCTTCGTTTAACTTCTTCTCCAAATCCTTCTGTTCTACTTAGCCTAACCGTACTTTCGTAGTCCGTTGATAATGGGCTGCGATGACCGTATACAACTCCGGAGAATCTGGATAAATTTGACGATGCCTCTGCAGTGGTAAGCACATAATAGGTTGGTACCAAATAATCTAATAAATCAAAACTAATGTATTCAACTTTGTGCCCGTTTGCAATTAATTTCTCAATAGCTTTTGTGGTCTGAAGTTTTACTATTGGGTCAACCCCTTCGTGTTCGATTGTTTCTTTAATAACTGCAATGTTTTTTGCCTTTTTTGGTTGCACTATATTTTGTGTGTAATCCTCCACAGAAATATCAGACGTTGTGGCATCTTTTGCATCGCGTCCGCTAATCACTTGCATGATTAGTTGCATATCCTCAATGCTTTGTGTTATTGGTCCGATTTGATCAAAAGAAGATGCATATGCAATTACCCCGTATCTAGAAACCCTTCCATATGTTGGTTTTATCCCATATACACCACACAAAGCTGCAGGCTGTCGAATAGATCCTCCTGTATCAGATGCGATGGTAGCTAAGCACATATTCAATTGCACGGCAACCGCTGCTCCACCTGAAGATCCTCCCGGAACCCTGGTTGCATCTGCTCCATTTAGTACCGGCCCAAAAGCAGAATTTTCATTTGAAGCCCCCATAGCAAATTCATCGCAATTCAATCGTCCTATAACAATGGCGTCTTGTGCCAATAGCTTGTCTACAACCGTAGCATTATATATGGCTTTGAAATCTTTCAACATTTTAGACGATGCAGAAAGCGTATATCCCTTGTAGCTGATGTTGTCTTTAAGGGCAATAACCATTCCTGCAAGCTTTCCATGTATTCCGCTTTTTAGCTTTTGTTGAACTTCTTCTGCTTGTTGTTTTGCTTCTTCTGCAAACACTTCCAAGAAAGCATTGTGGTGCTTATACTTTTCAATGGTATCTAGATAATGCAAAACAAGACCACCCATGGTGATCTTGTTTTGTAAAATATCTGCTTGTATTTCCTGTACGTTTTTGTAAGCCTTCACTATTTTTTCTCTTCTGCCGGTTTTTCTTTCATTCCATCTTCAATCTGTGATTTAACAGATTTTTTTGCGTCATTGAATTCACGAATACCTTGTCCGATGCCTCGCATCAGTTCAGGAATTTTACGGCCACCAAATAGAAATAATAGAGCAAGAAGAATAATGATCCACTCGCCTCCCCCTATGCCACTGATAAAAAGTAATGTTGTCATTTGATTGATTATTAATTGGGCGAATTTAGGTAATATTTCATGAAATTAAGACTCGATGTCAATTTTGACAAATTAGCCAAGTTTAACAAGCTTCTTCAGGTTATTTAACTCACGATCTCCCAAGTGCCTCCATTCGCCACGCTTTAGGCCTCTTTTGTCAAACCCGGCATACCAAACCCTATCCAATCTCTCCACTTTGTATCCCAAATGTTCAAATATTCGGTGAATGATTCTATTTCGTCCACTATGAATTTCTACCACAACTTCTTTTTTATCTGTTGCATCAGGCATTGCTATACTATCCACCTTAATCGGTCCATCCTCCAATTCAATTCCGTTTGTTAATTCCCAAAGGTGTTCTCCGCTAAAGTTTTTATTAAGGGAAGCCTTATATATTTTCTGCACCTGAAACTTTGGATGCATCAGTCGTTGTGAAAGTTCTCCATCATTTGTTATTAGCAAAATTCCGGTAGTGTTTCTATCAAGTCTACCAACCGGATAAACCCTTGGCAAGCCCGGTTCGTCTATCAAGTCAGTAACAATTTTTCTTCCTTCAGGGTCATCAAGTGTACAAATAACATCTTTAGGCTTGTTCATCACAAGATATACCTTCTTATCTGTACTCAACTTTTCTCCATTATACTTAACTTGTTCGCCTGGTTTTACTTGATAACCCATTTCGGTAACGACTACCCCATTTACACTAACAAGCCCGGCACCAATGAGTTTATCTGCTTCTCTTCTTGAACAAATGCCGGCATTTGATATGTATTTATTTAGCCTCACATTTCCTTCTTCAAGCACATCCGTAATTTTATCTGAGTTTTTCGCAGAGCGGGTTTTATACGTTTTCGCATCGGCTTTATCTGAAACCACTTTAGCAGACCCTCTTCCTGTATAAGGTTTTCCAGAAGCTCTTGCTGCAAATTTATTTAATCTTCGAGGCTTCTCTCCTGGGGTAGTTTCGGTTGTTGTTTTTCGGCTGCTTGTTCGAATTGGTTTTTTCTCAAAACGACCCCCTTCTTTTTTGTTGCTGTAATTTTTTCTTGCCGGTTTATTCCCAAAAGTCCGTTCCTCTTTTTTTGCCCCAAAGCCTTTTTTGTCGGATTTATCTTCTTCGCGTTTTTTGTAACCAATCTTACCAAAACCTTTGCTATCCTTATTTTTGGCATAGCTTTTTCTCTCCGGCTTGTCAGCGTAGTTTCTTTTTTCCGGTTTATTTCCAAACAACCTTTCTTCTTTCTTTTCTCCAAACATTCGTTTGTTATCAGCGTTTCTAGAGGAGGTTTTATATGTCGGTTTTGCTGATGGCCTATATGGTTTTGATTCTTTGGAATCCTTATCTGTTCTATTAAATCGTGTTGATGCCCTTGGGTCTGTTTTTTTATTGGAAGTTGTTGTTTTTCTGGCTGCCGGTTTTCTTGAAGGAGAAGAACTTTTATTATCAAATGTTCTTTTTTTATTGCCAGCGTTTCTTCCTGGTTGCTTGTTCATAGTTCAAATTTAATTTGCAAAGGTAGATTAATTTTTGAACTTTACTTAGGCAATTGATTATCATCGTGCTAATAACAACTCATTTTATTTAGAAACTCCATTGTGTAAAAATTCGCATCACAGGCATGTAACAACCGATTTTCAACAAATGTTAATTACAAAAAATGTGCATTCTATCTATTTTGTTGATAACCAGCTATATAGCAAATGCCTTTTATTTGTCGTCTATTTAATTATTTGTGGTCTGATATACATTCGCTTCAATAATGAATGCAAATGGCTCAGAGGTAAAATAAAAGGGTAAATTTGCCTGCACTTTATACTTGTCCACAAAACGAATGGTTTATACACGATTTACATTATCAAATGGTTTGACGGTGATACATCATCCTGAAACAAAAACACAGCTTGCCGTTATTAATATTTTATACAAGGTTGGGTCTCGTGATGAATCTCCTGAGAAAACCGGATTTGCACATTTGTTCGAGCACTTGATGTTTGGAGGATCTATTAATATCCCTGAATATGATACTCCTTTACAAATTGCCGGAGGAGACAATAACGCATTTACCAACAATGATATTACAAATTACTATCTTACGGTTCCTAAAAACAATATTGAAACGGGCTTTTGGCTTGAATCTGACCGAATGTTGAGCCTAGCTTTTAGCGAAGAGTCTTTAAAGATTCAAAAGGGTGTTGTGATTGAAGAATTTAAAGAGCGCTACTTAAACCAGCCTTATGGAGATTTGTGGCACAAACTATTGCCTCTTACCTACAAAAAACACCCATATGCTTGGCCTACAATTGGTAAAGACTTGTCGCATGTTGAGGGTGCTAATTTGCAAGATGTTAAAGATTTTTTTCACAATTTTTATTGCCCAAATAACGCTATTTTAGTGGTGGCGGGAAATATCGATCTGGAAACTACAAAAGCTTTATGCAACAAGTGGTTTGCTCCGATACCCGCTAGCAATGTCAACAGGCCTGCCTACACTCAAGAAGAAAAGCAAATAACGCCAAGATTTCTTGAAATATCTGCGGATGTTCCCTATGATATGCTTGTTAAGGCTTACCATACATGTGGTAGAAAAGATGGTGATTATTATGCTACTGATTTATTATCAGATTATCTTGGGTCTGGACGTTCTGCTTTGCTATACAATGAATTGGTTAAAAAACAACAATTATTCGCTGAACTTGATTGTTATATTACGGGAGACACAGACCCCGGACTTCTTATTATCGAGGGTAAATTAGTAGAGGGCGTTTCGATCCAAAAAGCAGATGCGGCAGTTAACTCCCTATTAGATTCTGTTTGTAAAACACCTTTGAATAATCAAATAATGGAACGGTTGAAGAACAAGGCTGAAACAACAATTGCTTTTCATGACATGAAAGTACTCAATAGGGCAATGAAACTAGCATATGCTGAGTTTTTAGGGGATATAACAATTGCTGTTTCAGAACAAGAGCAATATGCAAAACTTACAGCAGAAGACCTGTTTCGAGTAAGCAATAATATTTTACAACCCGAGAACTGTTCAACAATTTATTATCTAACTACACATGCTTAATCGTACAGAAACACCCGGATTTAAAAAGATTGATTCGTTTTCAATAAAAGAGTATCAATATCAAAAACTTGGAACTGGATTAGATTTATATACTATTGATGATTCATCTGCAGATGTACTTCGTGTAGACTTTTACTACAATGGTGGGGGTTTAGCAGAGCCTTTTCCGGGTATTGCTGCTGCTGCTGCCACATTGTTAACCGAAGGCACTAGTAAGATGTCGGCTGAGGAGATTGCAAATGCTTTTGATTTTTATGGCGCTTTTATCCAGTCTTCGGCCGGAAAAGACGAATCTCAAGTTACCATTTATTGTCTTCCGAAATATTTTAAATCATGCTGTTTGCTTTTAAGTGATATCTTAACAGATTCACAATATCCTGTCAATGAATTAGATATATATAAAAAGAATGCGATTCAAGCACTCAATGTAAAAGAAAAAAAGACATCATTTTTGGCAAAAAGGCACTTTGATTCTTTGATTTTTGGCAATAAAAATGTGTACGGAAATGCTGTAAATCAAGAAGATATAAAATTAATTTCACGTGAAACAGTTGCTGCCTTTGGCAGAATGGTGTACTCGTCCAAGCCTCGGTATGTTATGGCTTCTGGTAATATCCCACAGGATTTTGCTAAAAGCGTTGAGGATCTATTTACCGGCTTTCCAGAAGCCTTTATTTCAGAAAAAGTATTTGAAATGCTTACATTAAAAAAGCAAGAGGGTCCTTGCTGGGTTGAAAAGGCGGGGGCCAAGCAGTGTTCCGTAAAAATAGGTAAGCTAATAATCGATCGTTCGCATCCCGATTTTCGTGAACTCACTATTGTCAATATGCTTTTGGGGGGGTTCTTCGGTTCGAGGCTAATGAAAAACATCAGAGAAGAAAAGGGGCTAACTTATGGCATATATTCAGATATTGAAACCAAACGATTAGCTTCAAGCTTTAATATATCTGTGGAGCTGAATAAGGATTCAACAGAACTTGGTATTGAAGAGATAAGAAACGAATTGAAACGCCTAAGAGAAACTTTACCAACGGAGAACGAGCTTGAAATTGCAAAAAATTATTATTTAGGAAGTTTTCTTCGTGGCTTTGACGGTGTGTTTTCGTTGGCCAATTATGCGAAAGCAATAATTGATTATAAGCTCAGTTATGAATACTATTTAGGGTACCTAAACGTAATACAATCATTAACCCCTAATCGTGTACAAGAGCTTGCAAGTAAGCACTTACACGAAGACAGTATGATAACCGTAGTTGCAGGAGCTAAAAATGGATAGAAAATCCCTTTTTGTAATATGTTGTTTGTTGTTCCCTTTTTTTGTTTTCGGTGATGTTGCTCCTAAAACAAGAAGAGTGTGTAGGGACGCAACTACAACAGATAATGTTTTGTTTTTTTTCCCGGGAAACGATACCTGTAATGCTTTTTTAAAATATAATATCTATGCACGAAATGGTGCGTCCGGACCATTCTTTTTGCTAGATAGTTTTTTTAATAGGGAATCTGAAACATACCGACATATCAATGCCAATCCAGGAACACCAACAATTTGGTATTATTTTATTGAATATGTAGATTCATGCGGACCCAACTTTTCTCTGTTTTCAGATACTGCTGTCGTTGATATTACACCTCCAGACACTGTTCTGATAGATTCCGTTAGTATTGATATTTTTAGTAATACTGTTCAAATAGGTTGGAAAAATAATAATGCAGAAGATTTTCTAAACTTTATTCTTTACAGAATTGATGGTGCGGGTATATACACCAATTTAACAGGAAATGGCATAATAGATACCTCATTTATTGACAATGGTATTGATCCTCAATTTATTGCATATTATTACGACCTTCTTTCTAGGGATAGTTGCACAAATCCTCAAGTATTTGGAATAAACCCACATAAACCTATCCTATTAACAAATACTGTTGATACTTGCCAAAGAAAAATACGACTATCATGGAGTGGATATGAGGGTTGGCCTGTTCGTTCATATTATATTTATGAGAATACGGGGTCGGGTTATTTTCTTATAGATTCTGTTTCAGGGTCTACATTAATATATCAAAAATCGATTACCCTAGGAATTCCTTATCAATATTTTGTCCGTGCCTTTGGCGATACTAATATTGTTTTAACAAGCAGTTCAAACTCCACTTCTTTTAACACACGCTTAAGAATTGATCCTGATTCAGTGTGGTTTCAAAATGTTACTTATACCAATAAAGGAAAAACTCCTATAAGCCTTCTCATTGATATACCCAATCCAGCCGACATTTCAAAGGTTGAAATCATAAAAACTTCCTCATTAGGTACACAAGTTTTTGAAGAATTTAAACCCAATTCGTTTCCTATTCTCTGGAATGATCCTGAGGAAACTGCTGGAAAATACAATTATCGTGTCTCTTTATACGGCCTTTGTAATATTGCAAATACAACCTCTTCTGAACTTTCAACAATTATGTTAGGTGCAGAAAACATTGGTGAAGACGTTTCAATTAGTTGGAGTGGTGGCCCCGGTTGGGCTGAGGCTATATCTTCCTATAATGTTTTCAGGTCTGTAGTTGAAGATCCAAATAATATGGTTTTTACCCAAATCGCATCAGTATCCGGAACAACCAATTCTTATCTAGACCTTGGGGCGGTCAATTTATCTGGAGCTTTTGGCGTAGCCTATATTATTGCAGCAAACCAAAATTCCGGTTCTCCATGGGGGTTCAATTCAGTAAGCTATTCCAATGCTGTTTCTATAACGGGCGAACTTAGTATTTTTATTCCAAATGCATTTGTGCCTTCTGGTGTAAATAAATCCTTCCGTCCGGAAGGCATGTTTATCGATTATGTGAAGTCATCGATGGTAATCTATAATCGTTGGGGCGAAGCAATCATTAATTTGAAAGATATAACAAATGGATGGAATGGTAAAGATATGGGCGGAAATACGTGTGCTATTGGTGTATATTTATACGAAATGATTATTTTTGATCTCAATGGGAGATCAGTCAAAAAAACGGGCACTGTTACATTACTCAACTAGCCCTATACAATTCAATTTTATTGATTACAAATTTGCTTTACGTGACAAAACGCTGTTGCGAACATGGCTGTTAGGAACCTGTAAACGCGAGGGTAAAAAAGTATCCATGCTATCCTTTAATTTTTGCAGCGATGGCTTTTTACTAGATATAAACAGAAAACACCTTAACCACGATTATTACACAGACATTATAACGTTTGGATTATCCGAGGATGAAAAAGAAATAGAGGGGGATATTTATATCAGCGTTGATCGGGTAAAAGAAAACGCAAAGGGACTTGGGATTTCTTTTAACGAAGAACTGCATAGGGTTTTGGTTCATGGCTTATTACATTTATGTGGTTTTGACGACAAAACCAAAACCCAATCAATAATGATGAGAAAGAAAGAGGACGAATGCTTATCTTTGAGGCCCAAAATGCTCAAAACGTTTCACGTGAAACGTACATAATATTAAATATCTGATAATCAAATGTTTAGTCAAATATATGATGTAATTGTTGTTGGTGCCGGACATGCAGGTTGCGAAGCTGCTGCTGCTGCTGCCAATTTAGGTTCCAAGGTGTTATTAATCACTATGGATATGAATAAGATTGCTCAAATGAGTTGCAATCCGGCTATGGGTGGTGTCGCTAAGGGTCAGATTGTGAGAGAAATAGACGCATTGGGAGGCGGATCGGGCATCATTTCGGATAAGTCTACCATTCAATTTAGGATGCTAAATAGGTCAAAGGGCCCAGCCATGTGGAGCCCAAGAGCGCAAAATGATCGTATGTTGTTTAGCCAATATTGGAGAGAACGGCTTGAGGCAATCCCTAATGTTGATTTTTGGCAAGACATGGTGCGCGAACTAGTAATAGAAAACGGCAGGCTTAAAGGAGTAGTAACCGGAATGGGTATTCGTTTTTATTCGCACAGTGTTGTGCTAACCAACGGAACATTTCTAAATGGCCTCATTCATATAGGAACAAAACAGTTTGGAGGGGGGAGAATTAGCGAAAAGTCGGCTACAGGAATTACAGAGCAACTAATATCATTGGGTTTTGAAAGTGGCAGGATGAAAACGGGTACCCCACCACGTATTGACGGGAGAACGCTTGATTACTCAAAAATGGAACGCCAAGAAGGTGATGAAAAACCTTCTAAATTCTCATATTCAACCGAAACAAAAGCTGTAGAAAATCAGCATTGTTGTTGGATAACCTATACAAATGAAAAGGTCCATGAAATACTGCGCACCGGTTTCGATGAGTCTCCTATGTATGCAGGAAGAATTCAAGGTCTCGGACCAAGATACTGCCCATCGATTGAAGACAAAATAAACCGGTTTGCCGAAAGAGAAAGACACCAGATTTTTGTGGAGCCAGAAGGTTGGAATACTGTTGAAATCTATGTAAACGGGTTTTCAACCTCTCTACCCGACCATATTCAATACAAAGCCCTTCAAATGATCCCGGGCTTTGCAAACGCCAAAATGTTTCGTCCAGGATACGCAATTGAATACGATTATTTTCCCCCAACACAATTAAAACTAACGCTGGAAACGCATCTGATTGAAAACCTATATTTTGCTGGACAGATAAACGGCACTACCGGATATGAAGAAGCAGCTTGCCAAGGTCTAATCGCAGGCATTAATGCACATCAAAAGGTAAAAGAAAAAGAGCCTTTTGTATTAAAAAGATCAGACGCTTATATTGGTGTACTTATTGATGACTTAGTTAATAAAGGAACGGATGAGCCTTATCGAATGTTTACCTCAAGAGCAGAATACCGCATAATGTTGAGGCAGGACAATGCAGATATAAGGTTAACAGAATTGGGTTATAAACTTGGCCTTGCATCGGAAACTCGTTACCTAAACATGCAAAAAAAGGTTTCTGATACAAACGACATCATAACTTATTTCAAAAAAACGTCTGTAACTCCAACACAAGCAAATGCACTTTTGGAAGAGTTGGGTACAGCCACCATACCTCAAAATTATAAGCTTGACCAAATTTTAAGCCGGCCTCAAGTAGAAATGAACAGCTTAAAGAAAATAGATTTAGTTGATACGTTCTTATTTAGGTTTGATGAAGAAGCACAATTACAAGCTGAAGTTTTGATGAAATATGAAGGGTATCTGGAAAAAGAGCGACTTGTTGCAGAAAAAATAAACCGCCTAGAAGACATCATCATTCGAGAAGACTTTGATTATTCAATTGTCAAATCCATCTCTTTAGAAGCTCGTGAAAAGCTGTTGAAACAACGTCCTTCAACACTTGGTCAAGCGTCTCGCATTAGTGGAATATCTCCTGCAGATATTAGTGTGCTGATGGTACACTTGGGTCGATAGGTATTTAATGCTTTAATTTTTATCCCTGTTTTTTTACTTTATTTGCAACAATGGAAAATTTGTCAAAATGCCTTATTTGTGGCAGCGATAATCTCAGCAAAGAGTTGTCTTGCAAAGATTTTGTGGCAAGTGGAGAAATGTTTGATCTTTATCGTTGTAGGCAATGTTCTTTTCTTTTTACGAATCCGCGACCCGATCCCAATGAAATTGGGCGTTATTACCAAAGTGAGCGGTATGTTTCGCATGCAGGAGATAAAAAGGGTTTCTCTTTTATTTATCGGGTATATGAT
>CAYSBE010000011.1:12047-28350 GCA_964429245.1 uncultured Bifidobacteriaceae bacterium
TTTAAATCAAACTCATTTGACATTATTACACAATGGCACGTTTTAGAACATGTTCATCTATTAAGCGAAAGAATGGGGCAGCTAAAACGCATACTCTCTAAGGGTGGAACTTTATTTATTGCGGTTCCCAATAGTGATAGCTGGGATGCCAAACACTACAAGGCTTTTTGGGATGGGTATGATGTTCCTCGTCATTTATATCATTTCAACCAACATAGTTTTGGGCTGCTTATGGAAAGGCACGGATTTCGGGTTGTGGAAACAAAGCCTATGCTTTTTGATGCCCCATATATAAGCATGCGAAGCGAGGTGCATAAAGGCAATAATTTGGAGTTTGTAAGGGGTGGTATCAAAGGCTTATTCTCTACGTTATTTGCGATTAGAAATAAAGACTACTCAAGTTTGTTATTTGTTATTAAACACGCTTAATTGGTTTTATCTTCTTCATATCGTTCCTTAGTTTTAGTAGTCATTTTTTTTGCGTGTTCTTGTGCCATGGTTGTTGCACCAACAGGAGGTTCAAAAGATACATATGCTCCAAATTTGGTTTCTGTTTCTACACCGGTTGGCGAAACAAACTTTACCAAAAATAAGGTTGTTTTTCTGTTTGATGAATATATTCAACTCAGCAATCCACTACAGCAAATTGTTATTTCTCCCGCAATGGAAATCCTTCCGGATTTTGAAGTCTCAGGAAAGTCTTTGATTATGCGGTTGCGCGATACACTTATGAAAAACACTACCTATACGATAAACTTTGGGAATGCCATTATTGATGTACACGAGCAAAACCCTTTAAGCAATTTCACCTACACGTTTTCAACCGGATCTTATATTGACTCTCTTGTAGTTAGTGGAAGGTGTTACAACTCTTTTAACCTTGCGGCTGAAGCTGATATGCTTGTTGGTTTATATCATGTTGAGGATTTTAGAGACAGTTCTTTATACAATAAAAAACCTGATTACTTTACCAAGTCAGGGGTTGACGGGTCGTTTAAAATAAAAAACTTACCTGTTGGCTCTTTCTATTTATTTAGTTTTAATGATGCGAATAGAAACCTTAAATATGACCTTAATGAGGCTGTTGGCTTTTATCCTGACATTATTCAAACCCTCGATTCTACAAATGATTTAATTAAAATATCAACTTTTTTTCAGGATGCATTTAAATCGAACACATTATTAGATACCCTTTCACCTTTTGCGGGTTTGTACACATTGGTTTTTTTCAAGCCTAATCAAGTTAAGTTATTGAACAATGAGGATAAAGTATCATATTTTTTAAATAAAACTGGGGAGAAATCTTTCGATTCTATTTTCATTTATATTCCTGATACTTCTACAAAGCCTTCATTTTCAATAATTACACCAGATACTTCTTATAAATTATCGTTAAAAAAATCAAAAAACAGCCGATTCCCTTTGTTTACCTCCGATGTGCCGCGAATGGTTGAATTGAATGATACGTTAAGAGTTTCTTTTTCAAACCCTTTGCATAAACGTATTGATACAAGTTTGATTGTTTTAAAAGAGGACACTACTGTAGTTAAATATTCCTATGTTTATTATCCCGAGAAGGGGTATTTGGGTATTATTTATCCCTGGAAGGAATCCAATAAATACAGCTTTATTCTTAAAGACAGTTGTTTATATGATATTTTCAATCAACCTTTAAAGAAACAACAGAGTTCCTGGACAAGTAAGAATATAAAAGACTACGCAAGCCTTGAATTAAATATAAAAGGTTTGAATAGTGAAAATAACTATTTGGTTGAGATTTGGACTGAGGATGAGAAAAAAATACTTTATCGGTTTATTGTTTATCAAAACACCATTATTCGTTTATCTGAAGTACTTCCAGGAGTGGTGAAAATAAAGCTTATTGATGATAAAAATAAGAATGGTGTGTGGGATAATGGGGATTTGTTTAATAGAAAAGAACCAGAAGCCGTGGGGTATGTTAAAGATAAAGTTGTTTTGAGGGCTTATTGGGACTTAGAATTGTTGATAGATGTACAACAAATACTAAAGTAGTACACAAGTTGTTTGCTTATCTGTTAACTATAGATGTGTATAAAGAACATGTCCACGGTACTTGTTACTTTGGTGCTGTTTATACAAACCTTCTTAACATATTATTAAACTATAAGTTATCCTATATAGCATGTTATTTAAGCTATTAACATACGTTTATAAAATCGTTTACCTATTATTGTTCAGCAATTTAAGATGTTAATCATTTGTTTTTAATTATTTAACAACTTAAAAAACAATAGAAAGATAAATAGTTCCCAACTAATTAACAGCATCAATATATAATAACAATTTTAATTAATATCTTATTATTTTAATGGGTGTGTTTTTAAAAGCGGGTTATCTTTTATTTATTTGAATGTTGATGGATGAGATAATTTAGTATGAAAGAAGAGATACTTAAACATTTAGAAGAAATAGAATCGAGCACTATCTCAAATGCTGCTTCACTAGAAGAATTCAGGATAAAATACCTTTCCAAAAAAGGAATTATAAACAACCTTTTTGAAGAATTTAAAAATACACCTAAAGAATTTAAAAAAGAGGTTGGTCAACTAATGAATCAACTCAAAATAAAAACAGAAGAAAAATTTAAGATATACAACGAACAATATCAAGAAAATAAGGATACATCAGTATTAATAGATATAACACTTCCAGGTGATTCATTTATATTGGGCTCAAGGCACCCCATTCAAATTTTCCAACATAAAATATTGGATGTATTTAGAAAAATGGGATTCACAGTAGCTGAAGGGCCAGAAATAGAAGACGATTGGCATAATTTTTCTGGACTTAATTTTCCCGAAAATCATCCGGCAAGAGATATGCAGGATACGTTTTTTATTAATAAAAATTACTCATTACGAACACATTGCACAAGTGTACAGGTGAGGTTAATGGAAAACTCAAAACCACCCATTAGGGCAGTAATGCCTGGAAGGGTCTATAGAAATGAAGCTATTTCTGCCAGATCGCATTGTTTCTTTCACCAAATTGATGGTGTATATATTGATAAAAATGTATCATTTGCAGACCTTAAAAAAACACTTTACTTTTTTGTAAAAGAGCTTTTTGGTGAAGATTATGGTATAAGGTTTAGACCAAGTTATTTTCCATTTACTGAACCATCAGCTGAAATGGATATTTCATGTATTTTATGTCATGGGGAAGGCTGTAATGTTTGTAAACACTCTGGATGGCTTGAAATACTAGGATGTGGAATGATAGATCCTAATGTAATGGAAGCAAATGGCATTAATACGGAAGAATATTCAGGATTTGCTTTTGGGATGGGTGTAGAAAGAACCACCATGATGCTTTATGGAATTAAGGATATCAGGCTATTAAGTCAAAACGATATGCGGTTTTTACGTCAATTCGCAGGAGAATAAATTAGTAAACAGTTTTTTTGATTACCCTCAAGTATTTTCTTCTAATGGTTTTATTATTAAGGAGGGTATAGCTTAACTCATGTTTTTCGAACATGTGTTTAAGTAAATCAGGATTAAAGCGATATATTTTATCAAGCATCAACTCGTAATAGCTATCAGAAAAGTTAAATCCGGAGGTTTTTCCATAATACAACAAACGCACCACGTATTGCATATTTAAAGCAGAGTCATTGAGAGCGATATCCTTAAAGCGGTCAAATAACATATTTGTTGCGATATCGAATCGGCCAACCTCAGCATAATCATCAGAAAGAATCATTACTTCACCCGGAGGGATATTTAAATACAATGTTCTTACTTTATCATAACCAGCCGATTTTTTATACTCAGTGTCTTCTGTTTCTAATGGATAAAATCGGGCCTTAATAATGGAATAATAATCTTCAGGAATCGTGCTTGCATTTATACGGGTAAATAAATACTTGTTTTTTAACATTCCATCATACACATCTGTATGAGGCAATGTTCTGATAGCATTAAGTTCAGCGGCAAGTAAATTGTATTTTGTTTGGGCGTTATTCTTGTCAATCTCATATATCTGACGAAAAGCCTCGCTACTTTTTACATAATCCGGTTGAATTGCATATTGATTATTCAGTAAAACAATATTTCCTGAGTTAAAATCTAGTTCAGGAATTAATGCTTGTTCTGGTAATATTTTATTCTCACCCACCATTCGAAATAATGATTTTTGATAGCTAAGCGCGTTTTTTACTTTACCCTCTTTAGCTGCTTTTTTAATTCGATAACTCCAATATCCAGCCTCCTGAGTTTTTGAAGCGTCAAAATTTACATCCAAAACAAGAGAAGCGGTATAAATCTCATTTAGAAAATTCCTCATATTTTTTGCTAGTTCTTTATCATACATCAACTCTTTGGCTACGGCAACCCGACTACTGTCTGCAAGTCTATACCACTGTGTTAATACAACTTGTTGTTTAAAATTTTCCCAACTATCATCAACCTCAATTTTTTTGGCAAACCCTCCAGCATAAGGATGTGATCCAAGCGAGGAAAAGAAAACATTGGCTTTAGCAAACGCCAAACGAACAGCCATGTTGGAGTCTGTTGTTAAAATAGGGTTTACAAAAATTGTTGCTTTTTTAATTTTAAAAGGCGGTTCATCAAGTGTATCAATTAGTAAACGCGCTTCTTTTGCGCCTATTCCCTGCTGAGACTCTAAAGGAACACGAAGTTTAATTGAGGTATTTGTTTTAAAAGATTCAGATAATATTCCAACAGAAGTATCAACCAATAATGGCAACAAGGGGTATGGCGTGCTTAATACATACTTTTTCATGCTTGCATGGGTATCTTCATATCGCCAAATAGCACAAAGCCCCTTTGAGCAATATGGAGCAACAAAAAGACTCAACTCAAAATCAATATCAAACTCTTTTGGAAGGTTGTCTATTTCCACATCGCCCGCTGCTTTTTCTATAACTTTTTTAGTTAATGGTTTACATATAAATTCTTTAATTGGTTGTAAAGAATCAGCCGATGCTATGTCTAGGTATTTTGGTCTTGGATAAATGAAGATAACTAACCGGTCATTGTCATCATTAAGTATTCTACAAATGCGTGCATCTGTAGTGTTGCCAACAAAATATTTTTTGTGGGTTTCTTTTAACCAAAGCTTTCCTGCTTTGATATAAAAAGCATTGGGAATCCATACCTTAATAAACAAATCATGTTGTAAACTGTAATCCGGGCAAACCGACTTTTTATCACAATAATCAAAAACACATGCGGTGTTACATGCAATTGACCGGCCGAACCAATGAAAAAAATGCCCCTTTGCTTTTTGCTTTTTTGAGGCACTTATTTGCTGTGCGGATACATGCCATCCAAACAAACAAACCGAAATAAATAGCAGTAATTTCTGTTTCAAAAGGGTAAAATTTTTATAAAAATAATATTTCGACCGTGACAAAAACAAAAACAAAACAGTAATTAAATGAAAATTTAATATGAGAAAGGTTTTAAAAACTCTTGAATACTTATGTTAAATTGCACCGAAATGAAGACAGATTTTTTAAAAACACTTGGTATCGAAAGCCAAAATATTGGAACATGGACCGGACAAAAAACAATAGGGGATAAAAACATAAAGCCTATTGAATCTTGGTCGCCTGTTGACGGGAAAGTAATTGGGAGTTGCTCAACAACCAGTTCTTATGAATTTAAACAAGTTATTGAATCAGCAGAGGCTGCATTTCTAATATGGAGAAAAATACCCGCACCACAGCGTGGTGAAATTGTAAGGCAATATGGGAACCAGCTTCGCCAATACAAAGAACCTTTAGGGAAACTGGTAAGTTATGAGATGGGTAAAAGTTTACAGGAAGGGCTTGGAGAAGTGCAGGAGATGATTGATATCTGTGACTTTGCAGTTGGTCTCTCAAGACAACTACACGGACTTACCATGCACAGCGAGCGGCCCAACCACCGAATGTATGAACAGTGGCACCCTATGGGCATAGTAGGAATTATTTCAGCATTTAACTTTCCGGTTGCTGTTTGGAGCTGGAACGCCATGATAGCAGCCGTTTGTGGAGATGTTTGCATTTGGAAGCCCTCAGAAAAAACCCCACTATCCGCAATTGCATGCCAACACCTTATGGCACAAATATTAAAGGCAAACAACTTGCCGGAAGGTATATTTTGTTTAATAAATGGAGATTACAAAGTTGGAGAAATGCTTTCTCGTGATGAAAGAGTTGCGCTTGTTTCTGCAACGGGATCAGTTCGAATGGGAAAAATGGTTGCTCAAGATGTTGGCACAAGATTGGGAAAAACCATACTTGAGCTCGGAGGAAATAATGCCATTATCATTTCTCCACATGCCAACTTGGATTTGGCCATTAGGGCAGTAGTGTTTGGGGCGGCAGGCACGGCAGGACAGCGTTGCACTACCACCAGACGACTAATTATACATCAGTCCGTTTATGAGCAAGTAAAAGATCGGCTCTTGAAAATATACAAACAACTCACGATTGGCAACCCACTTGACGGAAATTTAGTGGGGCCACTTATTGATAGAAATGCAGTAATTGCGTATGTAAAAGCGTTGGAAGAGCTTAAGAAAGAAGGGGGAAATATTTTGTTTGGCAATGAAGTGCTTTCGGGAGAAGGGTTTGAGTCCGGTTGTTATGTAAAACCAAGCATATGTGAAGCACAGCCAACATTTAAAATAGTTCAAGAAGAAACTTTTGCCCCAATACTTTATTTGTTAAAATATGAAACCATAGAGGAGGCTATCGCCATTCAAAATGGGGTGAGACAAGGGCTTAGCTCGTCAATTTTTACAGATAATATTCAGGAAGCAGAGTTGTTTCTGTCTGTTGCCGGATCAGATTGCGGCATAGCAAATGTAAACATAGGCACCTCAGGAGCAGAAATTGGGGGAGCATTTGGTGGCGAAAAAGAAACGGGAGGAGGAAGAGAAAGCGGTTCCGATTCATGGAAAGCTTACATGAGAAGGCAAACCAATACGATTAATTATGGAAAAGACCTTCCGCTTGCACAAGGAATAACATTTGACATATAAAAATAAAATCTTGGCACGCATTTCGCAAAGCAAGGTATATGAAAACAACATTTTTAAAAACAATCCTATTGGTTGGATTTTTGATATTATCAGGAATAGCATATAACCAATACGCTCCGCAAGATGAAGTGTTGTATGACTTAAAACCGCTTCAAAATAATGCCTTCACCTTCGGAGAAAAGTTAAAATACAGGGTGCACTACGGCTTCTTAACCGGAGGGTACGCAGATTTTGAAGTTTCAGATAAACCGGAAACGTATAATAACAGGCCTGTTTATAAAATTAAAGCAAGCGGACGTTCAACAGGTGTTGTAGATGCCATGTTTAGTGTAAAAGATGAATTCGTATCCTATATGGATACAGAAGCGTTGGTGCCATGGAAAGCAACAAAAAATGTTAAAGAAGGCAACTACAAAGACCTTGATGTAATTTTGTTTGACCATAGAAGAAGAATTGCCCAAAGTACAAATCGCGGACAACTTGCTATTCCTGAAGGAACGAAGGATATTATTTCAACATTATATTATGCAAGGAGCTTGGATATGACCAACGCCAATCCAGGTGATGTTTTTCCAATCACATTTTACCTCGACAATAAAAACTATGAGTTTCGTTTTAAGTTTATTGGAAGGGAAACCATAAAAATCAGTTCCGGAAAATATAAAGCATTGAAGGTAAAGCCTCAGGTAATTGAAGGTCGGGTTTTCAAAGATCAACAAGCCATTACCATGTGGGTAACAGATGACGAAAATAAAATACCACTACTCGTGGAGTCTGAAATTTGGGTAGGCTCATTAAAGGCAGAATTGATAGAAATGTCGGGCTTGCGCAACCCGCTAAACTCAAAAATAAAATAATATGGAAAGTGGGCCAATAGGCATTTTCGATTCAGGATATGGCGGATTAACCGTTATGAAAGAAATTGTAAAAGAGCTACCGGAATATGATTATGTGTATTTGGGAGATAATGCCAGAGCTCCGTATGGAAGCCGGTCATTTGAAACAGTATATGAATACACCTTGCAATGTGTTAAAACGCTGTTTTCCAAAGGATGCCCATTGGTTATTTTGGCATGCAACACAGCTTCAGCTAAAGCACTAAGAACCATTCAACAACAAGATCTTCCAAGAATTGCCCCACAAAGGCGTGTGTTGGGCGTCATCAGGCCAACAACAGAGGTCATTGGCGACTATTCAACAAGCAAACACATAGGAATTTTAGCGACTGAAGGCACGGTTAATTCAGGTTCTTATACAATAGAAATTGAAAAGTTTTTTCCAGAAATCAAAGTGAGTCAACAAGCTTGCCCAATGTGGGTTCCCTTGGTTGAAAACAACGAGTTGGATAGCGAAGGAGCAAGCTACTTTATTAAAAAAAATCTGGAACAACTTTTTGAAAAAGATAAAAACATTGACACCCTTTTGTTGGGCTGCACACACTACCCACTTTTAGAAAAAAGCATTAGAAAACAGTTGCCACAAAATATAAATATTGTCTCTCAGGGTAATATTGTGGCACATAGCCTTAGGGAGTATTTACACAAACACAAAGAAATGAATGAGCGATGTAATAAAAACGGAACGCGAACCTTCTATACTTCCGATGATGCCGATATTTTTTCAAAGCGAGCGGAGTTATTTTTTGGGGAACAGGTATCTGCAACATCTGTTCATATTGTTTCGTAGGCTTTTACTTATACCTTTGCCCTTCAAGAGAAAAATAATAGTTGAATGATTCGTTTAATTTTATACCTCATCGGATTGTACTTTGTACTGCGTTTTATTTTCAGGCTAATGGTGGGAACAACCATAAGAACGGTAAAACAACAGCAGGCAGCAAATGATTCGCCACAAAGAAACAGTCGGCAAAAAACCAACACAGATGGTATTGGAGAGTACATAGATTATGAGGAGATCAAATAACTGAACCATTGGAAAAAAAACTACGTAGTATCCTAATTAAGTTTTTTGGTTTTGAGCGCTATTTAAGCTTAGTAAGCCACATTTATTTATGGGTCATAAATCAGGGATTGTTGAAGCTAAAATACCCGGAACTGTTTTTTCTAAAAAAAATAATTAAACCAGGGGATGTTTGTATAGACATTGGCGCAAACGTAGGCTATTACTCAGCTATAATGTCACAATCAGCCGGGACAAAAGGAAAAATTATTTCCATTGAACCTGTTTCTGTTTTTGCTCAAATTTTCAAAAAAAACGTAAAACGTTGGGGTATAAACAATATTACACTCCATGAGGTTGCCTTTGGTGCACAAGAAGGGCGACTACAAATGGGAACACCTTTAATTGACGGGGTGCTAAGGCACGGCCTTACACATGTAATAACAGAAGGAGAAAACACAGCAGGAATGATGGTATATGATGTACCAGTAGTAGTGCCTGATGTTTTATTATCGGAAGTGCCGAAAATAGATTTTGTTAAGTGCGATGTAGAGGGGTATGAGGTTTTTCTTTTCCCACTTTTTTTAAATACACTTGCTAAGCACAAACCGTTACTCCAAATTGAAATAACAGGATCGGAAAATATAAATGAGATGCTTAAAATATTAAGCCCATTAGGATACAAACCGTATCGCCTATCAAATGAAGAATTACAAAAGCTAACTCACGAACAAGCGTTGGTTAATACAACAGATTTTTACTTTATCGCAGAAAGTGCGTAGAAAGAACTACCAATCGTCTTCATCAATATCAAGCGGATCGCTTAATGCACGCTTCATTTTTTCAATCATTGCATTGATATCTTTATCAGCATAACGCAACAACATATCACAATTTTTGATATTGTTTTGTGTAGTATAATAAAACTCGAAATAATTTCTCATTGGCGTACCTGCTGCAGGTTTTGTAGCTTCGTGCACAAAATTGGTAAATTGGTATTTATAGCGCCCCTCTTTAATCCATAGCGTTAATTTGAAATCATATTTTCCATTTAATTTTTTACCGTACTTATTGGTGTATAGGTATGCCGGCATTGAAAGGGACACCACTATTTTTTGTGCTTTTTTATCCGTTTCATACTTTACACTCTGACCAAATGTAGCGGGTATCCATTTTTTTGCACGAATATATAAAGAGTCAGAGCTGGATTCTTCTTGCTCAACAACGCCAATATAAGAAATCAAATTGGTAATGGAATCTACATAAAGGGAAATTCTTTCATAAGGCTTTACGACAACTCCTTCGTCTTTTACTTCTTGCGAAGAATCTACTGTATCGGTAACTGTTGTATCTTTCTCTTCGGTAGTGCCCCAATCAAACCCGTTGTTCTCGGTTTGTGCAAAACCCCCCAACGAAACAATTATCAGAAAACTTAATAGAAACAATTTTTGAATCTTCATTCTTATATAGTTGATAGTGAATAGGGTCAAAAATAGAAAATCATTTTGTTTTTCATACCACAATAAGCAGGTATTTTTGAACGCTTTTCAAAGGAATCTTAAATAAACGTCTATAAAGTGCAACAACATGTTTACGCCATATCACAAGCTTGTCACCAATTGGGTGTAAAACATGTATTTATATGTCCGGGCTCCCGCTCCGCACCTCTTGTTTATGCATTTTCTGCTACTAATAAATTTTCTTTACACAGTGTAGTTGATGAAAGGAGTGCAGGCTATTCGGCAATCGGTGTGGCACAACAATTACAACAGCCCGTTGTATTAATTTGCACATCAGGAACTGCAGCCCTGAATTTTTATCCTGCAATAGCTGAAGCATTTTTTCAACATATTCCACTTTTAATACTCACTGCCGACAGGCCCCCTGAATTACTTTTTCAGCAAGACGGACAAATGATAAATCAACACCAGGTCTTTGAAAACCATGTATTGGCATCATTTACCCTTCCGTGTTACACCCAAGGGAAAGAAAACCTGCTCGAAACATTTGATATAACGGAAAGCGCACTTCAAATCTCATCCGGCTTACGAAAAGGACCTGTGCATATTAATGTTCCACTTAGCGAACCGCTTTACCCTAAAAGCACCAAACCACCGACTATTGCCTATCGGGTAAAGGAAAAACAACAGCACAAAAGCGCACGCAATAGGTCTTTGCAAGCAGCTTGGGAGGAAAGCAAAAAACGACTCATAATTATTGGACAACAACCCACCAATCCAAATATAAGCACACAGCTTTTGCGATTAAAAAACGATGGTAGAACAATAATTATATCTGATATTTTGTCCAATCAATTTACTTTTGGAAGTGTATTTCATTCAGACACACTTCTTGGAAGGGCAGATCAAAAAACAAGGGAAGCAATCGAGCCGGATTTTATATTATCTCTAGGAGGTCAAGTATTATCAAAGCACTTAAAGCAATGGTTGAAAACAATAAAACCACGGCACCATTTTCGTATCAATAAACCGGGAGAAAGCATAGATACTTACGCAAATGTAACCACTCACTTGATAGGAGAGGAGTGCGAATATTTAGCTTTATTATCTGACATGTCATCAGAATCAACTTTGTTCAAAAATTTTTGGCAGGCAGCCGATATAGTTGTTTCAAATTCAGTAAATTCCTATTTGAAAAAAAACGCTTGGAGTGAACCACACGCAATTCACCAGCTGTTAAAGTCGTTGCCCGATGCATCCAATATTCACGTGGCAAACAGTGGCGTGATTAGGTATGTAAACATGGGTGGATATTTACATCCTTCTTGGATATTGAATGGCAATAGAGGCACAAGCGGAATAGACGGATGTACCTCAACAGCCCTTGGTGCGGCTATGGTAAACAACAGAGAAACATTTTTATTGACAGGAGATTTGTCTTTCTTATATGACATCAATGCATTGTGGCGAAATCATCTTCCTGAGAATTTTAAGATTGTCGTGTTTAATAACCATAAAGGCCAAATTTTTGAATGGATTGATGGACCAAGTAACCACAAAAAACAACTACCCCTGTTTACCACACCTCACCATCGAGATATAGCCGGAGTGTGTAAAGCGTTTGAAATAAAACATTTGCAAGCAGATAGCAATAGATCTTTCTTAGAACGGCTTCCGCTTTTTTTACAAGATGTTGAACCAACAGTGCTTGAGCTATCGTTTTCAACAAATCAAAACATGAAATGGCTTAAGGCGTTTAAATCAATACCTTTGTAAACCAACAACTCAAACAAAAAATAACAAAAACATGGAATCAAAATATCCTTGGAAAATCATTAAAGAGTACAAAGAAATTAAGTATTCATTTTTTGAAGGCATTGCAAAAATAAGTATTAACAGACCAGAGAAGCATAATGCCTTTACCCCATTAACGGTAAAAGAAATGAGTGAGGCTATGGAACTAGCCAGACAAGATGAAAGTGTTTATTGTGTTATTCTTACGGGAGAAGGAGGAAATGCATTTTGTAGCGGAGGCGATCAAAGTGTTCGCGGTCACGGAGGATATATTGGGGATGATGGTGTGCCAAGACTGAATGTACTGGACTTACAAATGCAAATCCGTAGAATTCCAAAACCCGTTGTGGCAATGGTGGCCGGTTGGGCAATAGGGGGAGGGCATGTATTACATGTAATTTGTGACCTTTCAATTGCTGCAGAAAACGCCAAGTTTGGTCAAACAGGTCCTAAGGTTGGCAGCTTTGATGGCGGTTTTGGTGCAGGATATTTAGCCCGCATTGTTGGGCAAAAAAAGGCTAGAGAAATTTGGTATTTATGCGATCAGTATAATGCACAAGAAGCATTGGATATGGGATTGGTAAATAAAGTAGTTCCATTGGAAATGCTTGAAGACACCACAATAGAATGGTGCAGAAAAATGATGGATAAAAGTCCTGTTGCCTTGCGAATGCTTAAAAGTGCATTTAATGCCGAATTGGATGGTCAGGCAGGTATACAAGAACTTGCCGGAAATGCCACATTGCTTTATTATTTAAGTGATGAAGCAAAAGAAGGTAAAAACGCATTTCTTGAAAAACGAAAGCCAGACTTTAAGAAATATCCGAAGTTTCCATAAATTGACTAACAAAGGTTTCGGGATTAAAATATGAAGCCTAACCGAACGTGGGCATATACCGAATTAACTGTTGGAGAATACATCACTGTAAACTCCATTGGCATGGCGCTCAGGTTATAACCCAATGTCAAAGAGCCGCCTAAAATTCCTTTTGTTACATCAGAATCAACCAAATCACTTTTGGTAGCGAAGTTATAAAAAGCACCATTCAATTTGGGTACCAAATACAACTCATTTACCAACTTATATTGTGCACCCAACGTTATGCCAGCAATTGATGAAGTTTGCAATTGTCCTTCGAGAAGTCCAGAAAAAACAAACTGATTTCGAACCAAAGGTTGTATACCACCCATTGAAAACTGGTCAAACGGAATAACTGCACCACTGCTAATTTGGTATATTCCCAATCCATAAAAATGAATTATTGATAAGCGAGAATTTACTTTACTGAACGTTGAAATACCTAATTTGAACCGTGCTAAATTTTCATCAGAAATGATGGAACCAATATCTATTGTAGTATCACCCGTATTAAATTCCATGGAATGTGTTCTTTCGAAATTCATTCCCAATTCAATGTTTACATCAATACCTGATCTCGGGAAAAACCTGCGATCAAAGGTGTTTGATTCAAAACTGATATAACCATAGTAATTATTAATGTAACCATTAAGGCTTCCGGTTGCAGAAATATCAGGAGACAAGCTGTAGTTAAAATTTGAAACGCCTATGCCATACATACTATTTGTAGTATTCATTCGCTTGATATTAAAGTCAAGAAGCGAAACATTTACCCGATATAAATAGCGCTGTAGGCTAAGGTTCTTCGAATCGTATATTGGTAATGGAAGAGATTCATACGAGTAACCTAAAGTTGCGAGATTATTTAGTCGCCCACCAAAAGCCTGTTTGTGCTGTATTAATCCTCTAAAATTCTCTCCCAGAAATAGTTTTATCATGGTACGAGATTTATCAAACAATAAGTTGCGTTGTGTTAAATTTAAAATGATGCCGGCTCCGGTATAGGTATGATAGGAAAGGCCAAGCTTTAAGGTGGTTAAAGGGTTTTCTTTGATTTCACAATTTAGGGTAGCCATTAATGAATCAGTTGGGGTGAGGGTATAAATCACCTTATTGTAATAACGGGTAGAGTATGCTTTTCTAAAGCCCTTGTTTAATTTTTCTGCGTTATACCAACCACCTTCTTGGATATTCAGGTTTTGAATGAGCATTTTTCGGCTTGTTTTCTCAATGCCCTTAATATTTACCTTCTGAATATTGACAGAATCTTTTTTTGGTAATCTGCCAAATGGTGTGTAGTCTGATTTTGAGATAGCATTCAACGAGTCGGCAAGTTTTTTAAAATAGGGATAGTAAAGCTTACCCATTTCTATACCAATTAATCGGATGGTATCCGAAGCGCTAAAACTTCCGGCACTGTAATCATTTAAGGGTGGTTCTATTAATATATTACACAATTGTTTTTCTTTAATCAAGTCATCAGCATCTCGGTATTGTGTTATTTGATACATAATATCCAGGGCGGTATTTAAGTCTTCAATTTTTGTAAGACCGGAAAAAAGATTTACACCAATAACATAATCAGCACCCATTTCTTTTGCGTCTTTCACTGGAAAGTTTCGGATAATTCCCCCATCTACCAACTTTATACTGTCATAATCTACTGTTGAAAATACGCTTGGAATAGCCATACTGGACCTCAGAGCCCGGGTAATATCACCCTTGTCGTGTACAATTGCTCTTCCCGTAGCCAGATCGGTAGCAACACACTTAAATGGGATACTAAATTTTGAAAAATCACGCACATCATACACGGGAAAAAATACTTCAGATAGCTTAAGCCAAAGCTCTTCTGACTCAATTAAGCCTGTTCCAATTTGTGGCTTTAAATCTTTTATTCCCACTTCAACCGCGTAGCGGGCATATTCATCCTTTTCGTCAATGCTAATGTCTATAAAACCGGGTTTGTTGCTTAATAAAACATCCCAATTAAGGGTTTGACTAATACTATCAATTTGTGCTCCTGAATAACCAACAGCATAAAGCGCCCCCATAATGCTTCCCATGCTGGTTCCTGTTACGTAATCAATTTGTAAGCCTGCACTGTCTATCGCCCTTAGCACCCCAATATGCGACATGCCTTTAGCACCTCCACCGCTTAATACCAGTCCAACTTTTGGTTTTTGGTGTTGAGCATTAGCAATGCTTGAGAACAATATAATTATGCAGACGGCACATATTCCTTGGCGTAAAAAACGCATTTGCTTAGGATTCATTTAAAGCAAAGTAATTACTTTTTCCAATCCATCAATGATGATATTGCCAAAAAAAAGCCACAACATGATGCTGTGGCTTCTCTTTGGTAAAAAGTTGAGACTATTTACCTTTAAATTCGGCTGGTCTTTTTGTTAGAAACGCTTGTGTACCCTCTTTGAAGTCATCAGAACCAAAGAAGTTTCCAAACTCATTTATTTCTACATTATTACCATCAAGTTTTTTCTCATAATATGCGTTTACGCAACGAATAACAGATGATATGGCCAAAGGTGATTTGGTTTTTATTTTGTTCAATATTTCTTCGCATTTTGCAATCAATTGGTCTTGCGGAACCACGTGATTTACTAGGCCCATCCGGTATGCATCTTGTGCATTAATCATATCTGCTGTCATGAGCAACTCAAGCGCACGGCCACGGCCAATTAGTTGTGCCATACGCTGTGTGCCGGCATATCCTGGTGTGATACCGAGGTTTACTTCCGGCTGTCCGAAACGGGCATTTTCTGATGCAATACGAATATGGCAAGCCATAGCCAACTCATTCCCACCACCCAAAGCAAAACCATTAACGGCTGCAATTACCGGTTTAGGGCATTTTTCTACAGCATTTAATACCGCATGACCTTCCGCGCTCATTTTGGTTCCTTCTTCTATGCTAAAGTTAGAGAATTCTTCAATATCTGCTCCTGCGGCAAAAGCCTTTGGTCCGGCACCGGTTATGATGACACCCTTTATAGAAAGATCTTCGTAAATGCTGAGAACAGCATCCTTAATGTCTTTTAGGGTCTGAATGTTTAGCGCATTCAACTTGCTTTCGCGGTTGATGGTGATATAAAATATTTCGTTTTCTTTTTTGGTAAGGATGTTTTGTGTCATGCTTGTTGCGTTTGTCATTTGTACATTATTTGATTTTGGTTTGCAACGATATAACAAACAATCAATATTTTGGTGTTGTTTTCATCAAATTTTTGCACAA
>CAYSBE010000011.1:28450-30877 GCA_964429245.1 uncultured Bifidobacteriaceae bacterium
TCCTCTTCAAAATATTTTCGCAAGGCAAGAATAAAATTATCAATTGTGCGGGTATTTGGAATAACATTATAGTCCCAAACCACTTTCAAAATATGCTCGCGACTTACTACTTGATTGATGTTATCAATTAAAAGTTTCATCAATAATATTTCTTTTTTGGTAAGTGAAATTTTGCCCGTAGCACCATGCGCTTCATAGCTCTCAAAATTTATCCAATTGTTGCCAAAAGTAAATGTAGAAGGAGTTTTGCTTTCAGCGCTTTGTTGTATTTTCTCATTTTTGGCAATTAATTTTTGCACCCGTAGTAGCAATTCTTCTAAGTCAAATGGTTTGGTTAAGTAATCGTCTGCACCTTTGCGCAAACCTTGTATACGGTCGGCAGGAGTGTTTTTTGCAGACAGAAACAAGACGGGAACTTCAGCATTGTGCAATCGAATATGCTCACAAACCATTAGGCCATCCATTTCAGGTAGCATGATATCCAAAATCACCAAATCAAACTTTTGTTCTCTGAAGATATGAATTGCATCAGTTCCATTACCTGCTAACACAAGTTGGTAGCCTTCCATTTCCAAGTTAAGCTTGAGTGCTTCTTGAATATGTTCTTCGTCTTCAACCAATAATATTCTGCGCATAGTTTTAGTGATTAATTGTTATTTCGAATATACTGCCATTAGGAACATTATCCCTCACCACAAGTTTTGCGCCTAGGTGATTTACCAAGTTTTTGACAATAAAAAGACCTAAACCGGTGCCTTTTGTTTTGCGAGTGGATTCATCCCCCACCCGATAGAACTTTTCGAACACCCTTTTTTTATCCTCATCTGAAATACCTGCGCCTTGATCTTTCACACAAATAAGCGTATGACTATTGGCCTGTTTTACGCATACTTCTACTGGTTTGTAACTAGGAGAATACTTAATGGCATTGCTTAATAAATTGGTTAGAATGGCATCTAAAGCGGCTTCATCTGTTTCTAGAAAAATATTCTCTTCAATATCTTTAACGATTCGTTGTCCTAAATTTCGAGGGAGTGCAAAATTGTCAATGCATTGACTGATGAGCTTGCTGACATTGGTTTCAACTTTTTGTGTTTCAAACTTTGAGTTTTCTAATTGAGAAGCGAGCAGGATATTGTCAACCAGATCGCGCAATCGGTTTATTTCAATGATACTGTTTCTAATGAACTGCTCTTGTTGTGTTATATCGAGCTTACGTTTTAATAACGTCTCCATGTAAAGCTTTGCAGAAGATATAGGTGTTTTAAGCTCGTGCGTGATGGCAAGCATAAAGTTGTTTTGCCTTTTATTTAATCCCAATATCCGGTTTAAACTTTGGTAAATCCACACGATACCCCAAATTAGCAATAAAAGCATCACAGCCCCTTCAAGACCATACATCCACTTGGTTCTTGAGTTTTTGTTTTCAAGTAGTTGCAAGGCTGTTTCGGTGGGTCTTACTACAAACTGGTTCATGGAGTCGCCAAAAACGATTTCCGTTTTGGTATAAATTTGGTTGAGGTATTCTTTAATGGTTATGGTATCCTTAAAAACGCCCTCTTTGATTCCTTCCTGAATATCAAGTGTTGCTTGAAAACATTGCAATTGCATGCTGTTTATTTTTGATTGATATAATTCATCAGCAGTGCGGATGTGTGCAATGGTCCACCAGCCAAATGCAGTAATGGCATAAATGGAAACAAATGCAAAAATAACTTCGGGCCGTTTAAGTATGCCGGTAATTTTATTCATCTTGGGAAACTATACCAGTTTAGCACAAAGTTTATCAACCTCGACACGTGCATTTTTGTTTTGATAGATGATATTATAAACAGCTTCGGCAATAGGCATCTCTACTTTTAGTTGGGATTGATTGAGCTCAAACATGGATTTGCAGGCGTAGTATCCTTCTGCAATCATGTTCATTTCGAGTTGAGCGGCTTTAACATTATAACCTTTACCAAGCATAAGGCCAAATCGCCTGTTGCGGGAGTGTTGCGAATAAGCGGTAACTAGTAAATCGCCAAGGTATGCCGAATGGTTGATTTCTCTGGGGTGAGCGTGAATGGCATATAAGAAATCCTCCATTTCGCGAATGGCATTACTGATTAATACTGCCTGAAAATTATCACCAAAGCCTAAACCTTGACATATACCACTTGCCACAGCATAAATATTTTTAAGCACTGCTCCGTATTCTGTGCCACTGATATCTCGCGACTCAATGGTTTTAATAAAACGGCAACTCAGCAACTGAGAGAAGGTATGTGTGGCAGATTCATTTAATCCGGCAATGGTCAAATAGGAAAGTTTTTCTGCAGCCACTTCTTCTGCGTGGCAAGGCCCCGATATTACCAGCATCTGTTCGTGAGCCACATCAAAAGTATGCATCATATAATCGGCTACAATTTGACGGCTATGTGGCAA
>CAYSBE010000011.1:30977-35599 GCA_964429245.1 uncultured Bifidobacteriaceae bacterium
GGGATTTGCAATTTTGTGTTCGGTAAGTATTTTGATAAGCGCAGTACCCCAGCTACCAGACCCAAGCAACCCAATATTGATGTTAGATGTTTTCATGAACATGCAATGTCTGAATAAAAATGAGAAATTAAAAACATCTGATCGAAATGTGATTCCTGATGGTATTAGAACAGACAATAATGTTTATTGTACAATAATTCCGGTTTTACTTTTTAGTATCTGTAAACAGCTTGTCTTTGGTGGTAATAGACACCTTGGCTCCCTTTTTCAAAGTGCGTGAAATAGCGCTATATGGACCGGTTACAGCCTCTTCGTTTTCTTGTAAGCCTTCCAAAATTTGAATATATTTCTCGTCTTGAATTCCGGTTTTAACCTTTGTTAAATATACCACACCATCTCGGTGCACAAATACTGCTTCTGTTTGTTTTTTTGCCTCAACACCCTTTATATCTTTTGTTTCAGTAGAATCAAATTCAGATAAGTCTTTCATGGTTACGGATTCAATCGGAATGGTTAACACATTATTGGCATATTCAGTTTGTATTTCAACCGAGGCTGACATGCCGGGCCTGAATACCGCTTTCCTAGTGCCGTATGTTTGCAACAAATCTTCATATGAACTTCTGAGAATGCGAATTTTCACCACAAAATTAGTAACCTGATCACTGGTACTTTGTGTGGTGGTGGTAGCAGAGTTTGCCACCTCGGTTACCATGCCTTTGAATATGCGGTTATTGTAGGCGTCAACTTCTATATTTACACTGTCTCCTAGCGAAACCCTGATTACATCATTTTCATTTACATCTACGCTTACCTCCATGTCATTAAGGTTGGCAATACGCATCATTTCAGTTCCGGTCATTTGTGAGGTACCTACTACACGCTCGCCTTTTTCAACAGAAAGTTTAGAAACAATGCCACTAACAGGGGCATAAATTTTGGTTCGTGATAAGTTTTTGGCAGCTTCTTTTAGTCCTGCTTCCTGTGTTTTTACAGTAAATTCTGCAGCAATAATATTTTGCTTGGTTGATTCATAGTCAGCTTTTGCCGTTGCATAAGCTGTTTGAGCCGCTTCCATCTCGGCATCTGCAATCAACTTTTGGTCATACATTTTTTTATTGCGACTAAATTGTGATTCGGCTTCCTTCATTCTCACCTCAACTTGATATAAGCGGGACCGGCTATTGGCAAGATTGGCCTTTGCATTATTCAGTGCAGCCTCACTTCTTTCCAACAAGGATTGGTATATTTCGGGATCAATCACAGCAAGCAATTGGCCCATTACTACAGAATCGCCTTCTTTTACATTAAGCAATATAATTTCGCCTGAAACATCTGAGCTAATTTTTACCTCTATTTCGGGTTGCACTTTTCCGTTTGCCGAAACCGTTTGAACAAGGTTGCGCAACTGTACTTTTTCTACGGTGACCTTGGTTAAATCATCCCCGCCTATTATTCCAGTTGCTTTACCTATTATCACAAAAATGATAAGTGCAGCAGCAGCAACTCCTAAGTATAACAATGTTTTATTTTTCTTCTTTTGAACCATATATGTATTGTTCTTTTGTACTATTTGAATGCAAAAAGCGGTACGCAAGGTATAAAATTAAGGCAACCAACACACTACCGCTTGTATTAATTACATATGAATACGGTGTAGCAAAAGGACCATGATGCATAAAATACCACTGTTCGGGAAACTTCCCGTATTCATAGGTCTCATATATTCCAGGTTCGTTTATTTGTAGAAAAAAATGTGATTGTACTAAACTCAATAACACAAATGTAGCTACAAATAAAGGATGAAGCTTTTTGTTATTTATGGTGTGTAAAAAAACTACAACGAGTACGGGCCAGGCGTTGATAAACTGTCTGCTTTCTGTTCCAAGGCATAGAAGCAGGTAAGCAAAAATAAACAGCAATAAATATTTTGTGTGTACCCAATTCCATTTCCACACCAACATGAGCATAACCAACGGGCCAACATACACGGTATGATAAACGATAAAAGCCAAGGGGTTGGAAATGGCTTGCTGAAAAATATTCATTCCAAAAACAGCTGCTGTGAAATTTGTTTCCTGAGGCAGGTAGTTTCTTACAAATAACTGTATGACTATAAAAATCGCTAACAATAGGATAGCTATGATACTATGAGCCAACTTTTTTTCTTCCACAAAATCTGTTTTTTGTAAAGGCTTAGTTATATGCCAAAGATATACAACCAAAGCAACCACACTAAGTGGCAGCAGACTTTTATTTACTTGCATAATATATCGAGGATGTAAAATGTGCTCAGGATAATAATGGTAAGTATACAATAGAATAGCCAGTAAAGACAAAAGCATCGTTCTAACAATATAAACAATCATTTTTGATTGAAACAAAGCGCCCGAAACAGGAATATATAAAAGTATGGTAGTGGGCAAAAATAAAGGATATACAAAAGCGCCCGCAATGCAAATGAGCACACTTGGTACATACATTTCGGAAAGGAAAAAATAAACCAGCCACAGGCCCAATGTGAATGCCATGATATCAGTAAGTACCGGATAGTACCATGCTTGCTTAAGTATCGCGTAGTTGAAAAATAATGCCGCGAATCCGATAATTTCTGTATGTAAATTCCACAATAATTTTCTGCTCAACAATAGAAATCCCCAAACAGAAAATGCAATAAGCAAGGTGTTGAGCCACAGAAAAAAGTTAACAGCATCTTTACGAGAAACGTCTTTTTTGTTAAGTATTTTATGAAAAAATACATAACCAATAGCAGAGGGAAGGATACGCTGAACTAGGTACCCGTCAATTTCATTGTTTTGCCATTGTTTGTCAAGCGATACAACAAGGTCTGCATACAGTTTTCCATCCCATCCTGTTTGGTTATTTGAGGGTATGCGCTCGCTAAAATGTCCATAAACAATAAGGACAGAAAGGATGCCTAATAAAATAATTCGTTGGATAGACAAAATGTGTATTTGCTAATACACGAAAGTAAAGAGGAATAAGCGTTTTGCCAATTACTTTGCAGCAGCATTACCGGCAATGTATCCCGTGCTCCATGCAGATTGAAAGTTAAAGCCACCGGTTATACCATCAATATCAAGCATTTCACCGATGATATACAGGCCTTTTACACGTTTACTTTCCATAGTTTTGAAGTTTATATCAGAGAGGGAAACCCCTCCACAAGTAACAAACTCTTCTTTAAACATGGTTTTACTTTTTACTTCATAGGTATCGTATAGCAAGTTTGCAATAAGCTTATTTACTTGGTCTTTTGATATTTCAGCCCAGTTTCTGTTTTCTTCTATTTCTGATTTATCAAATAAGTATTTCATGAGCCGTTTTGGCAAAACATAAGGGAATAAGTTGCCAATATGTTTATTTGGATTAGCTGCTTTTAAATTCATTAATTCCAAACGGGCCACGTCTTCTTTTTTCTCATTTAACCAATTTACTTGTACGCTAAAATTATATTCTTTTTCAGCAAGGTATTTTGCAGCAAATGAAGAAAGTTTAAGTATGGCAGGTCCGCTCAAGCCCCAATGGGTAATTAGCACGGGTCCGTTAAATTCAAAACGGCTGTCAACAATTTTTACTTTAGCAGGATTTACAGAGATGCCTGACAGGTTATGCAACGCTTCATCTTCAATATTAAATGTAAACAAGGAAGGTACGGGCTCTTCAATGCTATGTCCAAGGTCTTTTACCCATTCCAACCCCGATGCTTTAGGACTTCCGCCAGTGGCAAGAATAACCCTGTTTGCATCCATGTTTCCTTTAGATGTTGTAAGTTGAAACTCTCCGCTGTATTGAGGTCTAATGTTCTGTACATCGCATTCCGTGATAATTTCAACTTTGTGTTTTTTTGCTTCTTTCATCAAGCAATCGATGATGGTTTGCGAATCATCAGATTTCGGAAAGATACGTCCATCTTCTTCTACCTTAAGCTTTACTCCTCTAGATTCAAACCAATTAATGGTATCGGTAGTCATAAACCGGTTAAATACACTTTTAAGTTCCTTTTCACCACGCGGGTAGCTGGCAGATAAAGGTTTGATCTCAAAGCAGGCATGCGTTACGTTGCAACGTCCGCCACCGGATATCCTAACTTTACTTAAAAGTTTATTGGTTTTCTCTATTAAAACCACTTTGGCCTCTGGATTGGCCATTGCACAATGGATTGCTGCAAAGAATCCTGCAGCGCCCCCTCCTATTACAGCTACTTTCACGGGGCGCAAAGATATACAATTCTATCAATCATTCATCAGTAGCTTCACATAGAAAAGCGGATTTCTAAGTTTTGCTCGCATATCCAAGTCTTCGAACATGCAGCTTATGGTTTCTCGAAGGGTGGTATTTTTATGTGCCTTGTTCACTACAAAATTAAATAGCCATGGATATTTGCACAATTTCTGCATGGTGTGGCTTAGTTTTAATTCGTCCCATTGGCGGGTATAAAAAGCAGTTTCATATTGTTTTAAAAAGGCGTGATCAAATCGGTTTGCGCTCATGGCTTGTGCAATCATCTCTGCAGCCATCATTCCGCTATACATGGCATTTCCAATACCTTCTCCGGTAAATGGATCAATTAGCGAACCGGCATCTCCCGTTAGCAAAAA
>CAYSBE010000012.1:0-35118 GCA_964429245.1 uncultured Bifidobacteriaceae bacterium
AACCGATATTTCATATTGCCTATGCAATATAAATTATTCTTGAAATTTTAAAATTTATATGATTTTTGTTATGTGATATGTATTGGCCCCAAACACAAATTGTTCTCCGGCTTTTTTGCCCATCATTTGTATTGACAGTGGCGCAGTTGCCGAAAGGCACAATATTTCTATTCCCTCAAACGCTATTTTTGCCAATGGTGCCAATAAATAGAACATCCCTTTTGTTGTTAAAACAACTGCACCTTTTTGTATAATTTCAGAGCGAATAACAGGCGTTTTTTGGGCAATATTTTTCTGTGAAACAAGTTGATGTAATTGTGCATTCAATTTTTCTTGTTCAAGTTGCATCATGCTGATGGCTGTTTCATGTTTATCGCCTGCAGAACTCTTTGCATCATTTGCCGTGCCGTTTTTCAAATCATCTAACAACCGGTGAATGAAGGCAATTTTTTCATCCAACAATACCAGACAATGTGCGTGCAATCGTTGTTTACCTTCCAGGTTCATTTTAATTGCTTTGTTTGAAACAAAAAATAATCGTGTTGAAAGGCAAAATCTTTCTCATCAAAAAAATTCAAATCAATGAGTTGCCAACTTTTGGTTGGTGTAATAAAATCCCATTTACCTTTGGTTACTGTAACCCTAACAGGCATTTCAAAACCTTTAACAGCACTGGCTAAACGATATTTCATCACCAATTGTCCATCAGCTTCTTTTACAATTCGGTATTCAATCACTGGCAATTGTTCCGAATATACATACTGCTCAAAAAAAGCATCCCATTTACGCTTGGTTCTTTCATTTATAAATTGCAAAACATCTTTGGTGTTGGTGGTACGCATTCCAAATTTCTTTACTATGTCTTTCATGACCCCGAAAAACAGGGTATCATTATCAATCACGCTGCGCATGGTATGCAATACCCAAGCACCTTTGTAATATATATCATTATCTGTGCTGTAGTGAAAATACACGTTTCTTGGGCCTTGCAGCGGTGCCTTGTTTTTAATTTCGCGTTTTTGGTCTTTTAAATATTGAATATATGCATCATGTCCTTGGTCGCACTCCACATACAATGCCTCTGCATAAGTTGTAAAACTCTCGTGTATCCACATATCTGCAGGATCATCAGCTGTTACTGCATTGGCATACCATTCATGTGCGCTTTCATGTAATATGATGAAATCAAAATCATATCGGTTATTAGAGTAGTCATTTCCATATGCCACGCAACTTTGGTGTTCCATACCCCAATATGGCGCTTCTACAAGTTTATAACCGTCATTCCAAAATGGATATAATCCTAAATACCTTTCGTTGCATCGAAATATTTTATGAACTTGTTTAAAGTGTTCACGCGCTTTATCTTTATTCTTTTCAAGTACGTAATAGTTCAACTCCAGCGGTTTTGCTACATCCTGCGAATGCGGAGAATAGGTGTCATGAATATGTGCATACTTCCCAATGTTTACCGTAATGCCATACATATTGATGGGGTAAGAGACTTTCCAATGGAAAGCATGATATCCATTATTGGGCTCATCAACATGGATTAATTTTCCGTTTGAAACTCCCGTTAATCCTTGAGGTACGATAAGGTGCATGTTCATGCTGTCGGGCTCATCACTCCAATGGTCTTTACCCGGCAACCAAATACTTGGCCCTACCGACTCGCAAGCCACACCAATAAAAGGATTCCCATCTTCATCTTTTTTCCACACAAATCCGCCATCCCATGGTGGTTTTACAGCTGCTTTGGGCGAACCTGAAAAATAAATAAACAACTCATACAGCTTGCCCTTTTCCAGTTTTTGATTCAATTGAACAAAAATTGCCGAGCTGTCACGCTTATAATTCAGCACCTTATTGTTCATTACCAATTTTTGAATACCCATTCTGTAATCAAGGTCCAATTGAATTTTATCAGATACTTGTGTAGCCAAAAACGTCATCCGATTTAAACCTTCAATGTATTTGCGTTCAGGAATTACTTTTAGGCTTATATTGTAATGCTTCACATCATAACAAGATCTAAAGGCATTGAGTTTGCCATGTAGAAAATCATATTTAGAATATAATTTTTGCTGTGCAAAAGCATGAAAACCAAACAAAATGAAATAGACTAATGTGAGTTTACGCACCAACGAACTGATTTTTTGTCAAACTAAGAGGAAAAAACATAAACTTGCAATGAAACAATAAATTATAAACCATAACAACATGAATCCAATAGGAATTTTAAAAGGTAAAAAAGGGATCATTTTTGGAGCCCTGAATGATAAATCCATCGCATGGAAAGTTGCTGAAAAAGCCTACGCAGAAGGTGCTACTTTTGTATTGACCAATGCCCCACTTGCTATGCGTATGGGCGAAATCAACAAGCTTGCAGCGGCATGCGGTGATGCTAAAATTATTCCGTGTGATGTTTCGAAAAATGAAGACATGGAAAACCTGATTACCCAATCTTTGGAAATACTTGGAGGCAAAATTGATTTTGTACTACACTCTGTTGGCATGAGCTTAAATATTCGAAAAGGCAAGGATTATGCTGACATCGACTATAAATTTATGCACGATACGCTTGATATATCAGCCATCAGCTTTCACCGTTTGATGCAAAACCTTTGGCAAAAAGATGCGATGAATGAATGGGGTTCTATTGTTGCGCTTACTTATATTGGTGCACAGCGTGTATTCCCCGATTACCACGAAATGGGTGATGCCAAATCACTACTCGAAAGCTATGCACGTGGTTTCGGATACCGTTTTGGCAAAGAAAAGAAAGTACGCGTAAACACCATTTCGCAAAGTCCTACGATGACCACGGCCGGTAGTGGTGTAAAAGGCTTTGGTGACTTTTTTGATTATGCGGCTGCATTATCTCCTTTGGGTAATGCAAGTGCCGAAGATTGTGCAGAATATACCATATCGTTATTCAGTGATTACACCAAAATGGTAACCATGCAAAACCTTTTCCACGATGGCGGTTTCAGCAATACAGGTTTCAGCTACGATGTATTTAAAATGATGGAAAAGAAATCGTCAGAATAAATTGAAACTGCGGAATAAAAAACTCCCGAAAAGCACGTCATAACTGGCGTGCTTTTTTTATTTCAATTCAGGTTTCACCAGCATTACTTCTTCCTTATCTACAGCTACCTGACCCGGCAAAAAGCCTTTGGGTTTGCGAACAAATTTTTTGATGGTGTATGCAACGGGCACTAGGTTGCTCCCTTTCAGTTTTGAGTAATAGGCAGCAATACATCCAGCATATTCCAACACTTCTTTAGGAAATGGCTTACCAGCCTGATGCCTTATAACTACATGCGAACCCGCAACATCTTTGGCATGCAGCCACATATCGTTTTTATGGGCATACTTTAATGTGAGTACATCATTGTTTGCAGCACTTTTACCAACCCAAATCTCAAATCCGTTTTTATGAAATACCCTAAATGGGAATAACTCTTTGGGTTGCGTTTTCTCTTTATTTTTTAATTCGCGCAGTTGAGTTGCAGAGGCTACATCTTCCATTTCTGCTTGCAATTGCTTAAGTTTTTGATTGGCTGAAGCTATTTTTTCTTCAAGTTGCCTGAGTTCTTCCTGCCTGTTTTTGGCTTTGCGGTAGTAATAGGCCGCATTAGCTTGAGGAGTCAGGTCTTTCTTCAATTTAATTATTAGAGGCTTGTTGCGGTAAAAATCATCCAACGCAACCTCTGTCATACCGGGTTTAATCATATGCAGGTTAGCCATAATAATATGCCCCGTTTCTTCGGGTGAAATTTCCTGATTAATTTCCCGAATGCGAATTTCCGTGAGTTGAATCAGCTTCTCACTTTGTTGTATTTTTTGTCTGATGGCAGCCAGAAGTTTATTCCTTCGAGCATGCAAGTTGAGGGCCGAAAGGTTGTATCGTGAAAATAGATTATAGGCTTCAAACAAATCAGTTGTTGTTTTTTCGGCATCTTCTACCCTGCCTGTTTGCATAGCGTAAGGCAGTTTTTCTGATTTGCAGATAGAGAATATTCCGTCTTCAATTGCAATACTATCTTGCTGTTGTACCCATTCAGGGTTGGTCTGATGAAATTGATTCAATTCAATTTTCAAGTCATTGGTAATATCATCCCTGAACATTTCACTTGGTAATTGTTGACCTGACGCGTAATACAACACATTGGCGAGTCCGTCATACATTTTAAATACAAGTTGTCCTCCGTTAAATATCAGGCTGAATGAGCGGTTATAATAATGTTGCTCGATTGTACTTATTTTCTTACCACAAATTGTTTCAAAGACTGCCTGTGCATTAGATCGTGGCAAGTAGGATTTATTGTCAAATAACAAAAAGCATTTGCTATAAGCTATTTGGATATGCAAGGAAAAAGTGCACCCGTCAGGCTCTTGAAAATAAAGCGATAATTCATTTTTGCTAAACGTAAAAGCCTGTTGCAAAATCGCATGATGAAGTCGGCCGGCAAGCAAAGTCGACAATTGCCTAATCACATGATAATGCTGGTGCATACTCATGGACAATCAATAACTAAACCATCGTATGCCAAACGTACATTTGGCGGAAGTTCCCTTTCTACTTCATGATGAAGACCCAGCTGATGACTGATATGGGTAAAATAAGCCATACGGGGTTTAACCTGAGCCACAATTTCTAATGCTTCATCCAATGTAAAATGTGACACATGTTTTTCCCTACGAAGTGCATTTAATACTAGCGTATCGCAGCCCACTATCTTTTGCATTTCACGTGTTGAGATAAAATTGGCATCGGTGATGTATACAAAGTCGTTGATGCGAAAACCCAATACAGGCAATTTGTAATGCATCACCTCTATGGGTTTGATGATTAACCCATTGACGGCAAAGCCAGCATCCTTATTGATGCGGTGTATATTGATATCAGGTATTCCGGGATATTTGTGTTCGGAAAAAATATAGGCAAACTCAGTGCGTAATTGTTCTTCAACAAATTCAGTACAATACACATTAACGGCAGCTTTCATCCTGAAATTAAACCCGCGAACATCGTCCATACCGGCCACATGGTCTTTGTGTGAATGTGTAAAAACGAGTGCATCAAGATGCTTGATGCCGGCACGCAGCATCTGCTGCCTGAAATCGGGGCCACTATCAATTACTATATTCAGGTTTTCATGTTGTACCAACACCGATGTGCGCAAGCGTTTATCTTGCTCATTGTGTGATTGGCAAACCAAGCATTCGCAGGCAATGAGCGGCACGCCTTGTGATGTTCCTGTTCCTAAAAATGTAATTTTCATTAACTCGTTTCTTACTTCAAGAAATTTTTTAATGCCCCAATTTATGTAAAGCCCATCCTTCTACCAAAAGAATATTTTTTACACATTAAACCAAACAATGAGTTGCGGATGTTCTCTATATTGCAAATCAAATTAAGGTAAATCATCATGAAAAAGATATTTTTAACGCTACATATTTTCACCGCATGTGTATTTGTTTCTTGCGGCCAAAAGAACACACCTACTAACCATGCTGTAATGACACATCAGCAAAACATTCAACTGCTTACTCCAGCTGCATTTCAGGAAGCAGTAGCAAAACAAAAAGGTATATTACTTGATGTTCGTACTCCCGGAGAGTACCAAAAAGGTCATATTAAAGACGCCCGACTGCTAAATATTTTTGATGACAATTTTGAAACTGAAATAAACAAACTGGATAAAAATGAAACGTATTTTGTTTATTGTGCTTCAGGTGGCAGAAGCGATGAATGTGTGCAGATGATGAAGCAAAAAGGATTCATGAATGTGTTTGATTTGGATGGAGGCATCAGCCGCTGGCAAAAAGAAGGACTTCCCATTGTCCAATAAAAACCATGCTACTCTTTCCTAAATTTTAATTCATCTGTGGTGTAAACCTCCCACGTATTTCGGTTTCGGACATACCCTATTAGCACAAATTTTGAGAGATCAATATTTTCAGGCAATTCAAATTGAACCAAATCTGTCAATACTTTTGGAGATACAATTTTAAATCTTCGAACTACATGATGGTGTAAGATGGTTAAACCTTGATTTTCACCAGACGTGGGTTTACTTACAATTTCTTTTTCGGCTAAAACAAAAACCAATTGCAAACTATCTATTTTCAAATAGGTATTCATATTGAATGAGACATTCAGCGCATTGGCATTCCTTAACATGGCAGCATTTAGGGTAAGCGAAACTTTAGCATACTCAGAAAGACCATTATAGATGGCATTGCCAACATCTTTTCGTTCACCTGCCGCAAGTCCGTATTTACCGTTAACAAATAACATGGGCGTAAATAATGCAGGCTGACCGGCTTTTTTCATGTACTCTGCCTGCATCATGGTATGAACAGAGTCGCTAAAAGGATCTACCCAACCAGAGCGGTTCCAAATATCAACATGGTAATCGAGCACATAAACAGGCGAACTTGTAGAATCAGCTATATCCAATATTTCACCCATAAATTTGCTTGCCAATGGGCAACTTGAGCATCCTTCAGACGAAAACATTTCCAACAAAACGGTTGGCTGAAACATAGCCGTTTCGGGTGCTTGTTGTGCATGCAATATACTTTGCACAGTTATTGTAAGGTATAAGAAAAGTATTTTTTTCATGGGTATAATGAGATTACATGTGTTTGTGTAACGCCATAAACATAATCATTTTTTGATGGCTGTATCAACTCTATTCCGGTAAATTTACCAAATGCCGGTAAAAGTGCATAATTCTGCCCAAAATAAAAGCAAGGCAACTTTATTTGTTGACGACCTTTTCCGTTTAAAACCACACCGGGATGAATATGTCCGCTGATTACATAATGTGTTGAATTTGATTCAGGTTGATGCACAAATAAAAATGGTTCTATCAATAAAGAAGTACTCACGGTAATTCCATTGAGTTTAAATAAATATGCCGGAATACTGTCATGATTGCCTCTAACCAAGTACCATTTTATGTGGCCGAATGATGCTACGAGTTTTTCAAATTCAAACCACTCAGAATTGATATCGCTGTGAAATAAATCTCCTACAATCACAATTATTTTCGGATTGCATCGAAGGAGCAATTCAGTTATCCTATCCAATTCTTTGCGAATAATTGAAAGGGGTGCCTGTATGCCATTTTTACGAAAATGCATGGCCTTTCCTAAGTGCAGATCACTAAATATTAATACATCCTGCTCGTTCCAATAAATTGCTTTTTCGGGTAATAGACTAAGCGTTTGATGGTGTACTTGATGACTTATTTCGGGTGAATATTGTTGCATGAAATGTGCTGCAATTTATGCAAAAGTGGAAACTGTATACAATAAAAAGCGGCTGCAGGCAAACCTGCAACCGCTTTTCATTTATTTACAAATCGATTAATACTCTACTTTGTACTCAACCACTTTGTAACCCAGTTTTTGTAATCCTGATGTTACTTTATCTCTATCACCTACAACTACGATATACATGTTTTCTGGAATAACAAGTTCTTTTACCATTTTATCGATATCAGATTTTGTTAGCCCTTGTAAAATATTGTTTTGCTCTTCAACAAAGTTTGGCGGCAATTCATTATTTACCATTTCACTTAAGAAGCCCGCTTTACCATATTGGGTTTCATAACGTAATGCATCGCTTTGTCCCAATGATTTTTTTGCATAATCAAGTTCTGCTTGTGTAATACCGGAATTAATATAGTTCTTAATTTCATACATAATTTCTTTTATGGCTGAGTCTGTAGCGGTTGCCCTGACTCCCAAAGAAACTGTATAATTACCTGCGTATTTATTGCCACTGAAATAAGAACGTACACCATAAGTAAATCCTTTATCCTCTCTCAAATTAAGATTCAAACGGCTATTGAAATTTCCACCAAGTGGGTAGTTCATGATATTGGCTCTGTAAAACTTGCCATTGTAATCGTAAGGCATGGCAACATTACCCACACGTATCTCTGACTGTGAAGCTTTGTATTTATCTACCAAATACACTGTTGGCGTTTTAGGTGCAGGAGTACCTGTTACTTTCATATCAGGCATCACAATAGGCTTGCCTTGCCATTTGCTTAAGAAATCCAATTTGGGCATAATTTCTTGCTCAGATACTGCACCAACTATAACCAATGTTGATTGGTTAGGCGAATAATAGTTGTCGTAATAAAACTGAATATCTTTGGTTGAAAAACTTTTGATGGTTTTGATGCTACCGGTAGCTGGTTCCGACATCATATTCTTACCATACAACAAAGTTGAATAGGCACGTTGAGCCAAATAACCGCCCGATACTTTTGAAGAGTTGATTTGTTCGGCAAGTTGACGTTGTTGAAGTTTAAAATCTTCGGGAGTAAACTTTGGATGTAACAACTTCTCCTCAAGCAGTGCCAATGTTTTATCAATATTCTCTTTTCTTGATGTTACAACAATTGAGGTATTGAAATTGGATGCACTAATTGATATATCGCTTCCTAATTTTGACAATTCACTGCTAAATTGTTCTGCAGTATATTTTTGTGTTCCCTGATTCATCATTAAAGCGGTAAGGGTTGCCAATCCTGCTTTTTTAGGATCATTGGTAATTACATTTCCTCCTTTTAGCGTTAACACCATGGTCACCATTGGAATCTCATTATTGGTTGTACCAACTATGCTCATGCCGTTTGTATTTTTTTTACTGTATACCTTTGGAATAGAAGGCATTTCAAATTCCTTCACTTCCGGACGCTTGCTGCGATCAAAATTATCTTTTGCACGGTTGTAGGTCAATCCTTTATACTCCAACTCACCTGATGAAGTACCTGAAGAGTTGGTAAGTTTGGTTTCTTCTTTTTGCTCAGATGCATTGCCTTGTTTTGGAAACACATTTACAATGGCTGCGAATTTACCTTTTAGATATTGTCTGTATACACGCATGATATCTTCCTTTGTTACTTTCTTGTAGCGAGCCAACTCTTGGTCAAGGTTCATTGATTTATTTGGCAACATATAATGCCACTGACTAAGGATTGAAGCTTTACCACCAATACTTTGCATTGAACTTACTAACTGACTTTCAATTGCTCCTACTGCACGTGCAATGTCTTCATCTGTTGCGCCACGGGCTTCAAATACTTCGAATGATTTCTTTACTAAGTCTTCAGGGTTGATTACTTCCTCAACAGCAAAAGTTGGATATTGATAAACAGCAATGGTAAATTCTCCGGACAGTTCGCTTGTATAATTGTAAGCGAATGAACTTAAGGCTTTTTCCTTTTTCTCAATTTCCTGATAGAAAACAGAGTTGTTTCCCTGGCCTAAAATAGAAGCAAGTATGTCTAATGCCGGTTCATCCGGATGGTAAGACGGTACTGAAGGATATACCATCTGCATCAATGGCAATACAATATTATCGCCATAATTAGCATATACATTTTGCGGTAAACGAACAGGCTCTACACGTTGTTTACGCACTTCAGGTCCACGAGGAATAGAACCAAAGTATTTCATAGCCATATCTACCACCTCTTTAGGATTGATATCTCCAGCTACAACTAAACTTGCATTGTTTGGTCCGTACCAACGTAAAAAGAAATTTTTCAGATCTTCAACTCCTACACGGTCTAAATCTTCTACATAACCAATCGTAGGCCAATTGTAGGGATGGTTTGGTGGATAAAGAATTTGGTCTTTAATTTCATCTGTGCGTCCATAAGGTACATTTGTTACACGTTGGTCTTTTTCGTTCTTTACGGTTGAACGTTGTGTTTCAAATTTAGCTTGTGTAACCGAGTCAAGTAAAAATCCCATACGATCGGCCTCTAACCACAATGCTGTTTCGAGGTAATTTTTAGGAAGGGTCTCAAAATAGTTGGTGCGGTCACGGTTGGTGGTACCATTCATGTCGCCCCCTGCTCCTTCTACAATTTTAAAATGCTCTTCATCAGCAACATGTTCTGAACCCTGAAACATCATATGCTCAAAAAAGTGAGCAAATCCCGATTTTCCGGGAGTTTCACGAGCCGACCCAACGTGATAGGTAACATCTACATGAACAATGGGATCTGAATGATCTTCGTGAATGTAAATGATTAAGCCATTTGGCAATTGCCATTTTTCGTAGGCAATAATCAATTCGCCCGGTTTGGCGGTTACTTTTTCAAGCAACTGAGGCACATTAGAAGTAGTTGCAGGTGTTTGTGCTCCAAGCATAAACACTGCCATTACCATAAAAGCCGATAAGAATAATTTTTTCATATGTCTTTTTATAATTTGCGTTGCAATTTGGTCAAATTGTTTCAATATTTTAAACAAGATATTTACCAAAGGCGAAATATTAGCTATAAGCGGTTATTCACATTCGTTTTTGATAACTCATTTTGTTTGTTTGAAATACAAACATACTTTCGCAACTCATTAATATTTTAATATGAAAAAGAATTTCATCCTTTTAGCTGTAGTTGTTTTCAGTGCAGCATTTATAAGATTAGTTGACCACGAACCGAATTTTAGTCCTTTGGGTGCAATGGCTTTATTTTCAGGTGCATTCTTTAGCAATATCTATGTGGCATTAGCGATGCCTATATTAAGCATGCTGTTGGGTGATGCATTGATGGGATTCAACGGATGGGCATATCCCGAGCAAATGTTGGTTGTTTATGCAACATTTGTTTTGATTACGCTACTTGGTCGTGGAGTTCTATCAAATAACAAACATGTAGCCCGAATTGGGGTAAGTTCACTTTTAGCTTCCATTGCATTTTTTATCATAACAAACTTTGCCGTTTGGGCGCAAGGATTTTGGGGTGTTGGACTTTACCCTACAACCTTGGCAGGCTTGATTCAAAGCTATGTTTTGGCTGTACCTTTCTTTCATAATACGCTTTTCAGCGATTTGATGTACAGCGGATTGTTTTTCGGAGCTTATTACATTATAAAAATTAATGTGCCTGCATTGCAGGAACAGAAATAACCACATTTATGTAAATCTCAAAAAGCGGCTACATCAGTATGCCGCTTTTTTTATGCCAAAATTTTTATCACTTCTTCAGCGGCTTTATCTGATGTTTTATCGTATTGCAACAACTTTTTTAATTTATCATAACCCGCTAACATATCTATCCGACCTTGGCCATCTAATATTTTCTCAAACTCTGTTTGCAAGGCTTCCTGGTTCCAATCAAATTGAATAAGTTCTTTAATCAGGGGTTTATCCAAACACAAGTTAACCAATGATATGTATTTTATTTTCACCAACATGCGGGCTATAAAATAAGAGATAATGTTTCCTTTATAACCACATACCTGAGGCACATTAAAGAGTGCCGCCTCTAATGTCGCAGTACCGCTACATACAATTGCAGCCTTACTATTGGCCAAAATATCGTATGTTTTACCAAATACCACATTCAAATTTTCGGATACATATTTTAAATAATCTTTTTCTTTAAGTGATGGCGCGCCCGCTACCAAAAAATGATAATGTGGATAGGCATTTGCCATTTTCGACATCAGTGGAAGCATTTGCTTAATCTCCTGCTTACGACTTCCGGGAAGTAATGCAACCAAAGGCTTATTGTCTTTCAAATACGTTTCCTTAAACTTCGTATCAGAAATAAATTTACCAACTTGCTCAAAGGATGGATTTCCAACAAAAACAGTATTTACCTTAAATTTTTTGAAATATTCCTTTTCAAATGGAAGAATGAGCAACACCTTATCGGTGTATTTTTCCAGCTTCTTTACACGGCCTTCTTTCCATGCCCATACTTTGGGAGCAATATAATAAACCACCTTAATGCCGTGTAATTTACAAAACGCTGCAATACGTAAGTTAAATCCCGGAAAATCTACCAAAATGACTACATCAGGCTTAAACAGAATAATATCAGATTGACAACGAGCCATCATTTGGGTAATTTTTCTGATGCGCAACAACACTTCCAAAAATCCCATAATGGAATATTCTTTATAGTGCATCTTCAAACCTTCACTTGCATTAGCCATGGCATCCCCACCCCAGAAAGCAAATTCAGCAGCTATATCATGGCTTTTGATTGCCCTGATTAAGTCTGCGGCATGATTATCTCCGCTTGCCTCGCCTGCTACCAAAAAATATTTCATTCATGCAAATAAACATTACATTATTGAAAGTTATTGATATTTTTGATGCAACAAAACACAATCGCCATGACTAATTCTACTGAAAACAAACAAAAACGTACAACAATTTTACTCCTTATTTTACTTGCCTTATCTGTTATCGGCAACTTGTTTCAAATGCGAAACCAAAGCAATACAGTTGAAACCCATGAAATAAAAATCGACAGTATGATTGAAGTGAGGGTTGAATTGGAGAAAGAGCTGTCATCAGTTGAAATGGAATTGGAAAAATACCGCGGCATTTCTACTTCGCTTGACAGTATGTTGAATGATGCCAATGAACAACTGGCGAACCAAGAACAGAAAATCAGGCTCCTGATTGCAAATGAGAAAGATGCTAAAAAACTAAATTCAAAGTTAAAAACAGAATTGGCCGAACTAAAACGTAACCGTGACGAATACCTTGAAAAAATAGACCAACTCATTACCGAAAATAACTTACTTAAAGCACAAAATGAATCTTTAAATGCTTCTGTAAATAACCTTACTGACGAAAAAAGAAGCCTGCAACAAAAAGTAAATACCGCTTCTACTTTGCAAGCTGAATACTTGCAAATTGGCACATTTAAGAAAAAGAGTTCGGGCAAATTTTCAGAAACATCAATTGCCAAACGTACCAATAAAATTGAGGTATGTTTTACCGTGCTTGAAAATAAAATTGCAAAGCCTGGCGATAGAACAGCTTATGCCGTAATAACTGAACCCAACGGAAAAATATTGGCAGCTTATACCAAGACAGAATTTTCTACAGCAGATGGTCAGACCCTTGCAGCTACCGCTTCACAGGTTCTAAACTACAAAAATGAGAAAGCTAATATGTGTTTGAATTTCGAAAACGATACACGTATTCTTTCACCGGGAACCTATAATGTAGAAATTTACTTGGATGGTGTGGTAGTAGCAAACTCTGCATTTGCATTGAAGTAGATTGGAATTATTTAATAATAACTGTCCCTAATTTGGATGTAAGCCTTGCTCGCTCATCCAAAAGTAATTTGTGTACCCCCATCATATTAATGAGCTCTTCTTCCGATACCGAATTGAAATCTTTTTGGTTTTGCTGTATAAGCATTTCATTGTGCCTGATATACAGCATGAGTAATGCAGACTCTGTTTGATATCGATACGTTGCCTCGTCATCTTCAATTTCTACATCAAAACGTTTCCATCCTTCTTTGCTTAAAGTGTATTTTTCACTAAGTAAATCGGCTATAAGCCTGCTCATTTTGGGGTCATCGCTATGTATGAGCGGCTTTAGGAATTCCTTTTCTTCATTTAAGCACTTGGCTATAAAATGAAATATATCTTTAATCACCGGATTCTCAATCTCTATTTCATGAAGGTTAATTTCATGAAGTATAAACGAAGCCACATGAAAAGCTTCATTGTAAGGTTTATCGCCAAACCTGAGTACAATACGCAACAACTCTTTTTCAGGGTAATCCTGCGATTGTGTTTCTATCAGCTGTCGTATTTCTTCCTCGTATGAAGTAGGGATATCTTCAACGGGCTTTATTTCGGTTCGGGCTTCTGCTGCAAGTTTGGTTCGAAGTACCCTGTTTAATTCATTTACAAGTAGCTGTTCATCCGTTTTTAATATTCGGCTGCATTCACGTGTAAAATTGGCTCTTTTAAATGCATCGGGAATTTTACCAATTGAAAGCATGATATCCCTTAGCAGTTCAGCTTTCTTAATGGGATCATTACCGGCTTCATTTTGTAGCAAACCCGCTTTAAACAAAATAAAATCCTGTTTATTTTCATCCAAAAATGCGGCAAACGGCAAAGGACCCAATTTCTTGCAATAGCTATCCGGGTCTTCTCCATCGGGAAATAAGACAACCCTAACGTTAAGGCCTGCTTCAAGCAACATATCAATTCCGCGCAGCGAAGCTTTGATACCCGCAGCATCTCCATCATACAGAACCGTTACATTTTGGGTAAACCGTTTAATCAACTTTATCTGATTCTCGGTAAGGGATGTGCCGGATGATGCAACCACATTCTCAATACCGGATTGATGCAAACTGATTACATCCGTATAACCTTCAACGAGGTAAACAAAATCTTGTTTGGAAATGGCCTGCCTTGCGAAATAAAGCCCGTACAGTTCATTGCTTTTGTGGTATAAATCTGTTTCGGGTGAGTTGACATATTTGGGACTTTTCTCATCCTTAGCTTTAAGTATCCTGCCGGCAAAAGCAATGGGCTTTCCATTGAGTCCATGTATTGAAAATATAACCCGCGAACGGTACGCATCATAAATTTTTCCTTGTTCTGATTTTTTAACCAATCCCGACTTAAGCAGCATGTCTTCGGAGAATCCATTTTTCAAAGCATCCTGATAAAAATGGTCCCACGCTTCTTTTGCAAAACCAAGTTTAAACTTTGCAATGGTTTCTGGTCTGAATCCCCGTTCTTCGAAATAGGAAAGCCCAATAAGTTGGCCCTCTTCATCCTGATTTAGTATCTGCTCAAAATATTCTTGTGCATAGTTATTAAGCACTTGCAGGCTTTCCTTTTCCTGTTGTTTGCGCTTTTCTTCTGTTATTTCTTCTATTGAAACTTCTTGCTTTGGGAGTTCAATATTATATCTATCGGCAAGCAGCTTAAGGGCACCCATAAAATCAAGGTGCTCATAGTCCATAACGAAATTAAGTGAATTGCCTGCTTTACCACACCCAAAACATTTATAAATACCTTTAGATGGCGAAACATTAAACGAGGGTGTTTTCTCATTATGAAAAGGGCACAAACCTTGCAGGCTTGACCCACGTTTTTTTAATGTGATATAGCTGCCAACCACATCTTCTATATGGGCAGCATCAAGGATTTCATCAATTTTATGACGGGGTATCATTCTTCACAAATATTGAAATTTATTTGCAAATTGGGGTGTTTGTGGGTAAATGATTTGTAACCTATTTGGCAATCAAAATCTTGCAACACGTTGGCTATAGGTTTTTCCTTCTTGAATAATTTGCATGACATACATACCTGACTCTAAACCGGCCGGGGAAATTGCTGTTTCAAGCGCTTGATTCTCTAATTTATACACTAATCGTCCGTGCAAATCAATGATGCGTAATTCATATGGTTGTGTATTTTTCATCCGAATGGCCATTTCCCCGCTCCCATTGGCAAATCCAATTGAATTATAAACAGTAAAAATCGATTCGTTTTTCCATTTGGTTTCAGCTATACCAACCGGAAAATTACCAAACTTTCGGGCATTGAAATAAATACCCATTGTAAGCATATGGCTGCCGTTATAAAGCAAACTATCTGTTACCAACATAGCATTTGCAGCTTGCGGCATGGTAGTGGTTGAGGTAAATAAGGAGATTGAGGTAAGCAAAATATCTATCAAGGTATCGGGTGAAATGGCCTCACTGATATCTAACATACATGACGACCATATTTCCGAGTCGGCATATAAACTGCCAATTTTATTTTCATACGTCTTTGAAGAATTGCCATTTCGTCCAGCCCAGAAACGACTATAACCGGGTGTTATCGGATTTGGAGCATCATAATTAAAAATCCATCGATAGTTAAATGGTGTAAAGTATTTTGAACGCAAAGCAGCCATTACATCACATGTTCCTTCTTCAATACTGAGCCGTTCGGTTATCATATTTGGTGTAGGATTGATATCGAACGAAATAGCATGTGTATATTCGTGCACAATAACATCTGCATCTTCGGCATCAGGCACACCTCCCAAACCAAAATTTAGCGAAGTGTCGGGGTCAAACCTAAAAAAAGAATTATCGCCAGTAGTGGCACTTGCATCTGCTCTAATTGGGTATTGGACCAAAGAGTAATTGAGTTGCTGTAAATATTGCTGTGTAAGGTTGATATGGTAATAAACCATTACATTTTTGAAATGCGGTGAACTTCTTAAAAAATCAAAATTGGGTGTAGCCGATTTGGTAATTCCATAAAATGGAGCTGCAAAATCTTGAATTTGTGCAAACTCGTTTTTAAGTACAAAACTGTCTCCTTCCATGGTTACGGGAAACGTAACCAACTTGCGTTCATTGTTAATTAGGGCATAATCGCTGTCATTATAATGCAGCCAAATATCATCTTGTCCGTATATTACACCTGCACTAGACAGTGGGTCAGGTTGAAAAACTTTTCCTGTAACAAGCGTATCATCTTGATGCAAAAACCTGCGCATATCCCGCTCACGCAATACTTCTCCCGTAGTTGTTTGTATAATTTCTAGATCTCCATTTTGGCTTACACTAACAGGCATAAGAGAACTTTGCACTACCAGCCAATGGGTAAAATTTGCTGACGTTGATGAAATGGTATGTTGAGAAACATCAATAAGATGATGCTGTATGATGGATTCACCGCTTTTAAGATCATCAACCTTAATATAACTGCCCCATACAGGCTTGTTATCAAAATAATGCTGATATAATGTATGGGTTCCAATTTTACTGTGTTTGATAAATTGTATTTTCAACACATGTTCATTTGCTGCAATCTCCGGAAAGGTTGATTTAAGCCATAACACATTGATTTGTGTTGCTTCGGTTCGGGTAGTTGTCGTAGGAAATGTTTCGGCCCATTGCAGATAGGACAACATAGGTAATGCCTGCTGTTGTGCTACAGATAAAAAGGGAATGAAAAGGTGAACTAAAAGGATAATTCGTTTAAACATATAATATGCAAATATCCGAATTTTATGTGATGGACAAACTAATTTATTGCTCAGATAAAAACTTTACCTGTATATGATGATTGGCACATACGGCATTTTTGAAATGTGTTGCAGCATTTTTTCTTAATTCAACTGTTAATTGTATTGTATCTGTATAATCCTGAGAAAGCACCGTTGCCTTATGCTGTTTGATGATGGTAAAGACCTCATTTTCGTGCTCAAATCCTACAGACAAAGAGAAGCGTTCAGTAATAAGTCTTTCCATACGTTCAGCCTGTTTCAACGCATCTTCTGCCGATTTATGGTAAGCCTCTATCAATCCGGGTACCCCCAATAATTTGCCCCCAAAATAACGTACTACAATAACAATTACACCTGTTAATTCCAGTGCCAAAATTGCCCGCAATATTGGCCTCCCTGCAGTATTTGCCGGTTCCCTGTCATCATTAAATTTTTGAAATGAAGCCCCTGCACCTAAAACCAAAGCATAGCAATGATGGGCAGCTAAAGGATGCTGTTTTTTAATTTCTTGGATGTACGCTTTACATGCTTCTTCATTTGTTACTGGAAATGCGTATGCCATAAACTTACTGCCTTTACTCTTAAATTCTCCTGTTGCGGGCTTTGCTATGGTATAGTAGGTATCTGTAAAAAGCATTTATCTAAATGAAAGTAACAGAATGGAAATAAAAGCAAGTAATAAGCCTAAAATATTAACCAACGAAAGTTTTTCCTTGAATGCAAGAAATGAAACCAATGTGGACAATCCTGCTATGGCTATATTATTTAATGGAAAAATAAATGATGCTTCCTGATAATATCCAATGGTTTTGAGTAGAAAATACATGGAGAAATAATTTGTTATGCCTAAAGCAATTCCCCAAACAACTTCCCTAAGATGAAGTATTGGCGAATGGGTATTGCGTATGGTATTAAAGCCAAGAACAACCATCCTGATTATTCCTGCCATTCCGAAAACTGTAGTAATGACCATACCGGCATCAGCAGGTGGTATGAAATGCACTTCAATATGATTTAACAAGGCATCAATACAACCACTTCCAAAAAACACCAATAATGGCAATATCCATAACTTTTTATCCTGATGTGCTTCTTTCCCTAAACTGATAAGCACAACAGCTATTAAAGAAAGAACGACTCCTGCAATTTTAATAAAATTTATATGCTCATCTAAAAAGAATACAGCAATAAAAACAGGAATCACAACCGATAATTTAGCCGCAACCATGCTTACCGATATCCCCATGATTTGAGATGTTTTACCGATGGCATAAAATATCGAAATAAACAATATACCCAATATAGCGGCATATATTATCCATGGCTCATTCCACCATTCCATAAACATTACCGGATGCTTGGCCAATAGATTTCCCAAAGCAAAACAAGCCAAATAATTTACAGCAATTGCAGGAAAAGTTTTGACCTGGTAGCGATCAAATAATTTGAAAAAGGATACGGATACCACACTAAAAAAAATGCTAAGCAAAAGGTACATCATCTGTTGAGGTAGATACGCAAATGAGACGTATCAATATCTATTTCAGAAACTACTTGTGCATTTACAACCGGAGCTTTTACACCATTGCCAAGAAAGGCATCCGTTGTAAACACTTGTATTTCATCCCACAAATCAGTTTGCAAAATACTATGTAGGGTATAACTTCCACCTTCTATTATAAGTGATTGAATATTTCTTTCATATAAAGCATTTGCAACTTGAGGCCAAATGGATAGGGAGAAATCAAGCTCCACGAATTCAAGGTGTTCTATGTTGCAATCGGGATGTTTGCTGCAAAATACCAATGACCGTTGATGACCATCAAAAAATTTGAATCCGCCTACCAATAATTTATTCTCCTTATCAATTGTTATTCGCAGTGGATTTTGCCCATTCCATGCACGCACGTTTAAGGCCGGATTATCTGTTACAATGGTATGCGTTCCAACCATAATGGCTGCCTCTTCGCTTCTCCATTTGTGCAACAATTTTTGCACAACAAATCCTGTAATATGTCTTTTCTTTTCAAACGCTGAGGCTGAAAGCAATGCGGCATCAGGAGCTATATAACCATCTGCAGATTGTGCCCATTTAAGGATGATATAGGGGCGCTTTTTATTAACAAAAGTAATGAAGCGCTTATTTAGTAATTCACATTCCGTTTTTAGTGTATCCGTAATCACCTCTACACCTGCCTGTTTAAGCATTGCAATTCCCTGCCCTGAAACTTTCTCGAAAGGATCCATCATGCCAATGACAACACGTGGAATTTTGTTTTCGATAATTAGGTTCACACAAGGTGGTGTTTTGCCAAAATGACTGCAAGGCTCAAGATTTACGTATAAGGTTGACGAAGCCAATAATGCCGCATCTTTTACAGATTGAATAGCGTTTACCTCAGCGTGTGCTTTACCAAATTTTTCGTGCCATCCTTCACCAACAATGGTATTATTATGAACCACTACACTTCCCACCATAGGATTTGGTGCTACATATCCTGCCCCTTTTCGAGCCAATTCAATACAGCGTAGCATGTAATGTTCATGTGAATACATGTGTGCGAAAGTAAGGATTTTTGTATGTTGCAACCCACAGTATGAATATAGATATAATCAGTTTCTTTGATAAAGCCCGTTTAGAATTGGAACCAATATATGGGACAAATGAATCTGAAGCACTCATCAATTGGGTAATTGAAGATGTGCTTGTCATGAAAAAACATCAATTGCAAATACTAAACAGAAAACTAAGGGATGATGAGGTACAACAGCTAACTGATATTGTAAAGCGATTAAAACTACATGAACCTATTCAATATATAATTGGGTATACACCATTTATGAATATGAGACTTAAAGTCAATCCAAGCGTACTCATACCCAGACCTGAAACCGAAGAATTAGTGAATTTGGTCATCAAACATTTTCAAACCCAACCTACAGCCAAAACTGTAATAGATATAGGAACCGGAAGTGGATGCATAGCTATAGCCTTGGCGAAATCACTTCCCAATTCCACTGTTTATGCAGTTGATATATCAACTAAAGCATTGGATGTAGCAAAAGAAAATGCCCTGAAGCAAAGAGCAAATATTCATTTTGTTCAAAGTGATTTTATAGCTGATAAAGACCCTTTCAGTAACGTACTATTTGACGGTATAGTTAGTAATCCTCCCTACATCAAACAAAGCGAATCCGTAAAAATGCAGAAAAATGTGCTTGCTTATGAACCTCATGAAGCATTATTTGTATCTGATGAGGATGAATTAATATTTTACAAGCACATCTTAGCATTTGCCAATGAGCGACTAAAGCAAGGAGGATTCTTGGCAGTAGAAATTAATCAGCAATTAGGAGATGAAACGTATAGGTTATTCGAAAAGTCGGGAATGACAGGAGTTAATTTGATAAAAGATTTGAGCGGAAACAATCGGTTTATAACTGCCCAAAAAGCCTAAGCAAGTAATATTAATTACAACCAACTGATTTTCAAAACACCAAAACATTTCCACAGGTTTCATTTTTTTGAATCAACTGCCTAATATTGAAAGATTGCATATCAAAAAAATTGTATGCAATGTATCTAACACATTTAGTTCATCAATATGCATTTAGCAATAGCAGGAAACATCGGGTCGGGAAAAACAACGTTAACTACACTTTTGTCTCGCCACTACAAATTTGAGCCACACTATGAAGACGTGGAGGATAATCCATATATCAGTGACTTTTATGAAGACATGCAAAGATGGTCATTCAACTTGCAGATATATTTTCTAAATAGCCGTTTTAATACTGTACAGCAAATACAAAAAGGCAAAAAGAAAGTTATACAAGACAGAACCATTTATGAAGATGCCAATATTTTTGCGCCAAACCTTCACAGCATGGGCCTGATGAGTACAAGGGATTTTGAAAGCTACCAAAAGCTATTTGAATCAATGACTTCGGCAATTAAGCCGCCTGATTTGCTTATTTATTTAAGGGCATCAATCCCTACATTGGTAAACCAAATCCAAAAACGAGGTCGCGATTACGAAGATTCTATTCGTCTTGATTATTTACGCAGACTAAACGAGCGATACGAAGCGTGGATTTCTACATACAAACACAAATTGCTCATTATAGATGTAGACAATTTGAATTTTGCTGAAAAACCGGAAGACTTAGGTGGCATTATTGCAAAAATTGATGCCGAAATAAACGGATTGTTTTAAAAAGCATGTATACTATCAGAGAGGCTTACTTGGCAGATGCAAAAGCAATTGCTGAAATTTACAACTACGCCATTCTGCACAGTACAGCCACTTTTGATACCGAAATAAAATCAACCAAAAACCGTGAAGAGTGGCTATCGCAGCACAATTCTAAATATCCGGTTGTGGTGGCTGAAATCAATAATGAAGTAGTGGGATTTGCAAGTATGACCAGTTGGAGCGACCGCTCTGCGTATGACGACACAGCAGAAATTTCCATTTATATTAAATCGGAACATCATGATAAGGGTCTTGGTAATGTATTGATGAAATCCATTATAAATAAAGGCAAAGAAGGTGGATTGCATTGCATTTTGTCTCGCATCACAGAGGGCAATGAAAAAAGTATTTACCTACATGAAAAACATGGGTTTGAAAAAGTAGGTGTAATGAAGGAAGTCGGAAAAAAATTCGGAAAAGTACTTGATGTAACCCTTCTACAGTTGCTTTATTAATAAGTTTCTTACCGAATTTTGGTAAACCTAAGCCTAATCGCATTGCCAATTACTACCACATCACTTAAAGCCATTGATGCTGCTGCCAGCATTGGATGTAAGTATCCTGCCGCAGCCAGGGGTATCGTAAGTACGTTGTAAAAAAAAGCCCAAAACAAATTTTGTTTAATGGTACGATAGGTTTGCTTTGCTATGATATGGGATTTTCTTAAGGTATCAAACGATGGATTAATGAGAACAATTTGTGAGGCATGCTGCGCAATATCTGTGGCCCTTGCAAATGAAATTCCGGTATGTACTTTACTCAATGCGGGTCCATCATTAATACCATCGCCAGCCATAGCTACATGTCCTGACGCAATGAGTTCATCAATTCTTTGGAGCTTTTGCTCAGGAAGTTGCCCCGAAGAAAAATTTGAAATTCCGGCAAGCTTTGCAGCAGTAGCTGTTTTTATTTCGGAATCACCACTTAATAAAATGGTTGTAACAGCCTCCCTTTTGAAGTAATCTATCACATCAGCTACACCTGTTTTTAGCTTATCTGAAATATTCATGGAAGCTTTCGCTTTGCCATTTTGATACAAAAACAAATTGCCTTTCTTGTTTTGTGTATCTCCCCAGGTTGCTGATCCAAGTTGCCATAAATTACCTTCGTCATCAATTGCCTGCATTCCTTTGCCTTTTACTTCTTCAATATTTGACAAAGTAATTTGCTCCAAGTTGTTTACAAAAAACTGCTGTACAATAGACTGGGCAATGGCATGAGATGAGTGCGACTCTAATTGATAGATGATGGATTTCATTTTTGATTCATCCTCGCTAGTATCAAATTCCGATACGGAGAATTGTCCATCAGTAATGGTTCCAGTTTTATCCAAAACCAAAATATTTGTTTGGGCAAAAGTTTCCAAGGCAGATGCCTTTTTAACCAAAATGCCATTACGAGCGGCTTTCCCGATACCAACCATTACTGCAGTTGGGGTTGCCAAACCCATTGCACAAGGACATGATACCACTAACACCGCAACCGAACGCATCAGACTTTCAGCAATAGCAATATCTACCACAAAATAATTAACCAAAAAAGTAAGTAAGGATATGCCAATTACGATGGGTACAAATACGGCACTAATTCTATCGGCCAGAAATTGAATTTGAGGTTTAGCAGCTTGCGATTTTTTAATAAGTTCCACTATTCCATTTAAAATGGATTGTTTATAAGCTATCGTACATTTTAGGGTTACATTTCCTTTTACCACCAGGGTTCCTCCTATTACTGTATCGCCCCTGTGCTTATATACCGGCTCGCTTTCTCCGGTAATCATCGACTCATCAACATAAAACTCCCCTTCTAGCACCACACCATCTATTGGAATTTTATCACCTTCACCGGCATATACCAAATCCCCTATTTTCACATCTTCTACAGCCAATTCATAAAAATGCTTTTTGCCATTTACAAGCATCACAACCTTTGCTTTTTCTACTTTTAAGCTTTGCAATGCATGCAAATCTGAAGAAGTTCGTTTTACTGACCTATGCTCAATCACATTGCCTAATAATACAAGTGTGATAATGGTAGCACCTGACTCAAAGAATAAATATTGTTGCATATTGGCTGTTCCCAAATACATAGCCATGCCAGATACACTATAAATAAAGGAAGCAAATGCACCCATAAAAATAAGCACATCCATATTGGGCATTCCATTTTTTAGGGAGTGGTAGGCACTACGTCCAAAATAAGTAAATCCCAGGGCATAAACCGGTGCCGACAAAAAAAGTTGAACCCATGCATTGTGTAATAAATGCCAGCTAACAAACATGTGGGCAACTAATGGCACCGTAAACAACAGACAAAAATAAAATTTAGATTCAAGGGTTTGTAAAAAGTCTTTAGATTGATGCCCCTCTGTTACCACTTCATACCCTATTTCACCTATATTCTTAATAACTTCATTGATGTCAAGTTTAATAGGATTGGTAAATGTTACTTCGCCACTGCCCAAATCCACCATCACATCTTTCATTCCTTTTTTCTCAATGGCTTTGCTTACACTGGCTGCACAATTCGTGCAAGTCATTCCATTAACTTTTAAGGTGATTAAATGATTGTCTTCCATTTTTGTGGTACGAAGTTAAAATAATCCTACATTCGAAATATTAAAATTGTAAATCATGAAGCCCAACAGAAGAACATTTATCAAAACAGCCGGTATACTGAGTGCAGCTACATTCATAAGTCCAAAAGCTTTATTTGCATCAGAAACGCGCACACCTTTTGAATTACCACCACTCGGTTATGAATATGATGCACTGGAACCTTTTATCGACAAGCAAACCATGATGATACATCATACCAAACATCACCAAGCTTACATCAACAAATTGAACGAAGTTGTAGCAAGTGAAAAAGCATTGCAATCCATATCATTAAACAATATGCTAAGTGATTTGAAAACCCTTTCCATATCAGATGCTTCTCGAAACACCCTACGCAATAATGGTGGCGGGCATTGGAATCACTCCTTATTTTGGAAATTATTAAAAAAAGGAACTTCGTGTAGTGGAAAAATTGCAGAAGCTATTAATAGAGATTTTGGAAGTATGGAAAATATGAAGTCTGCATTTGAAAAGGCAGCCTTGGGGCAGTTTGGTTCGGGATGGGCGTGGCTAATAAGCAATCAAGGTAAGCTTTCAATTACTGCCACTCCCAATCAGGATAATCCATTAATGAGTCAAAACGGAACCCCTGTTTTAGGTATCGATGTATGGGAACACGCCTATTATCTAAAATACCAAAACAAACGCGCTGATTATGTAAAAGCATTCTGGGAAATATCAAATTGGGAAGAATCGAATAAAATTTATTTGACCACTTTGTAAAAGAGTATTACTTTCGCACCCTGAAATGGTGGTTTTAGCTCATCCCGAAGCTTCGGGAGGTTAGAGCACAAAAATAAACACGGTGGTTTTAGCTCAGTTGGTTAGAGCACCTGATTGTGGTTCAGGGGGTCGTGGGTTCGAGTCCCATATTCCACCCAAAGCCGAAGCAATTGCTTCGGCTTTTTTTATTTAAAAAGAAATTTGGATCGTGGGTTCCCCCGAAGTCTCGGGACATATTCAACCCAAAGCCGAAGCATTTGCTTCGGCTTTATTATTTTGTTTGTGTAAAATTTGATTATGATTGTATTGGCATTGCATTTGACACATGCAGAAAAAAACAATACCTAAAATAGATATTCAATGAATTTCAACTTATTGATAGATAACTTAACCAATCCGGCATTGTTGTTTTTTGTGTTAGGAATTATAGCTGTTTATTTAAAAAGCGACTTAGAAATTCCACCTAACTCATCAAAATTTATCTCCCTTTATTTATTGTTTGCCATCGGATTTAAAGGGGGACAAGAATTGTCTCATGAGTCCATAACCAGTGAAATAGGATGGTCGATGCTGTTTGGAGTTGCCATTTCGGTTTTGATACCGCTTTATACGTTCTTTATATTAAGAAGAAAACTAAGTGTATATGATTCGGGAGCCATTGCTGCCGCATATGGTTCGGTAAGTGCGGTTACATTTGTTACAGCAGTTTCGTATATTGAGGCACAACAACTCACACTTCACGGTCATATGGTTGCTATCATGGCATTAATGGAATCTCCAGCTATTATTATTGGATTATTGTTGGTATCCACTTTTAATCGGGAAGAATCGCACAGTATTAACAAAACCTCAGTCATCAAACATTCCATTACAAATGGTAGTGTATTGCTTATTTTGGGAAGTTTGGTCATTGGTTATATTGCAAACGCAAAACAGGCAGAAGGAATTAAGCCGTTTACAAACGACTTGTTTAAAGGATTTCTTGCCATATTCCTACTGGATATGGGAATTATTAGTGGTCAAAAATTAAAAGCATTTTTTTCATTCGGATGGTTTCCAGTAATTTTCGCGGTCATTATTCCATTGTTCAACGGATGTGCAGTTGCCATGCTCAGTTCAATGGTAACACATGATATAAGCAGTCGGTTTATGTTCGCCATTTTGGCTGCGAGTGCTTCTTATATTGCTGTACCTGCTGCAATGAAAATATCTGTACCCAAAGCTAATCCCGGTCTGTTTCTTCCCATGGCATTAGCGGTAACCTTTCCGGTAAACATTACCATGGGAATGCCCTTGTATTATTTAATTGTTCAATACACGTGACAGTACTTTCAGCCTGTCATTTTGAAAACTGATTATTCATAGCGTAAAGCTTCAATTGGATCAAGCCGCGTTGCTTTTATAGCTGGATAAATACCCGATACAATTCCTGTTATGATACATAGCAGCAATCCTGCCCCCATCCAATTCCAAGGAATTATAAAACCACTCCCTACAAACCCCGATACGATGTTGCCAATTATAATTCCTAAAAATATACCTCCGAGCCCGCCCATTACACAAATAAGAATTGCCTCCATTAAGAATTGACTTAATATTACCCGCTTATTTGCTCCTATGGCTTTTCTCACTCCTATTTCACGTGTTCGCTCCGTAACCGAAACTAGCATAATATTCATTAATCCAACAGCTGCACCTACTAAGGTTATAAATCCAATCACGGTGGCTGCAATGGTCACATAGCTTAACATATTAATAAGTTCCTTGGCAATATTATCTGCTTTTAAAATTTCGAAATTATTGTCATCTGAAACACTTAACCGCCTAACCTTACGAAATAGCACGGTTGCATCTTCCACTACTTGTTCGATTCCTGCCACATCATCAACAGCAACGGTTATTACAAATGACATATTGGGACGCGAAAAAGTACTTCGGGCACTTTCTATAGGAACAATGACAATTCGGTCTCCTCCAAATCCCATGCTGGCACCTTTTTCTTTTAGTACACCTATAACCTTAAACCTTGCTCCTCCTACCAAGATAAATTTTCCTATTGCATCTTCTTTCTTAAATAATTTTGTTTTGATTTCTTTACCAATGATGGCTACAGCACTTTGGATATTTCCTTCTGTCAGCGAAAAATTTCGTCCAATATCCAATGTATATCCGGATACGTCAAGGTAATTGTTATCTCCTCCCATCACCATCACGTTGGGTTCTGTTTTATTGGAAAGGTATTTTATGGTACTGTTAAAACTTGCATTTAGAGACAATGATACCTTATGTCCGGTTTGTTCAAATTCATCGCGAAATGCAATCGCTTCATTTAATGTAATATTATCAAATCTTTTAAAAGCTTTTCGCTTACCACCAAACTGCACATTATTACCCCTATTTTTAATATTAAACGTATTGGCTCCCATCTCCGAGAAATTTGAATTGATAGAAGATTCAATTCCATCAATTGCAGTAAGGATACCCACCAAAGCCATTATTCCAATGCTAATAATGAGCCCAGTAATCACTGCACGGGTTCTATTGCCTTTAATAGCTTCGAATGATATGTTGAATACATCACGTAGTTTCACACTCCAGTTGATTTTTGTTCAATAAAAGTAAAACCTTTTCTATTGCTTTCTTCCACATAATCAATCATCATACCAGCGAAAAAGAAAACCTCCCCTGGTTTGTATATCACCTCCAGGCCTTGAATCTGCTCAAGTTTATCTGCATCTGTTTTGGCATCAAATCCTATCAACAACCGTTTATTTGTTTCGTTTTTCTGCCGAATACCTACCCTAAGATAATATCCCACAGGAATTTGAAGGGTGTGATTGTATTGTTTTATGGCTTGAAGTGCTTTATCTGTAAATCGTATAATATTCATCGGAATAAAAAGTTTTGCAAGGTAACAAATCCTACACGTATTGTGTTTCTTTAAATCATTGTAACAATTGTAACAAACCAGTTTGGGCCAAATCATAGTTTTGCTTAAGAAATACAGAGGGTCATATAAATACGCCACACTAGGAAATTGTTTGTAAAATATGATTAAACATATAGTAGAATAGAATTATTTTTGAACCAAAACTAACTTTAAAATGAGCACACAACCTGAAAAAATTGAATGCCTGATAATTGGAAGCGGCCCAGCTGGATACACAGCAGCTATTTATGCAGCAAGAGCCGATATGAAACCTGTGATGTATGCAGGTATGCAGCCCGGTGGACAATTAACCATTACCACTGATGTGGAAAATTACCCCGGATTCCCTGATGGCATTATGGGTCCAGAAATGATGGAGCAGTTTAAAAAACAAGCTGAACGTTTTGGCACCGATATTCGATATGGCATGGCTACTTCAGTTGATTTTAGTGGCACCGCACCACACAAAGTGATTATAGATGAAAAACACGAAATACTTGCAGAGACAATCATTATAGCAACCGGTGCCAGTGCTAAATGGCTCGGAATACCATCTGAAGAAAGATTGAATGGAAGGGGTGTATCAGCTTGTGCAGTATGTGACGGATTTTTCTTCCGTGGCAAAGATGTAGCAATTGTAGGTGCCGGTGATACAGCTTGTGAGGAAGCCAGCTACCTTGCCAAAATATGCTCCAAAGTATATATGCTGGTTCGAAGAGGCGAGTTTCGTGCCTCAAAAGCAATGCAACATCGCGTAATGAATACTCCGAACATTGAAATTTTGTTTAATACAGAAACAGATGAAATATTAGGTGAAGCCAAAGTGGATGGCATGCGTGTAAAAAACAACAAAACAGGCGAAACCCACGAAATTGCTATTCAGGGATTTTTTGTAGCTATTGGTCACGAGCCCAATACAGGCATTTTCAAAAATTACCTAGATATGGATGAAACAGGATATTTAATAACCGCAGCTGATAGTACAAAAACCAATATTGAAGGTGTATTTGCATGTGGAGATGCGCAGGATAAAGTATACCGTCAAGCTGTAACTGCTGCAGGAACTGGATGTATGGCAGCCTTGGAGGCTGAAAGGTACCTAGCCGCAAAACACGCTGGAGAAACTGTAGCTCATCACTAATATCCTTAGAAATGCATTGGAATCAACTAAATCAACTTGAGCAAATAAAACTTATCAAGCAGGAATCTGAAAAGGTTCCTGTTTTGGTTTTTAAGCACAGCACACGTTGCAGCATTAGCAGTACGGCACTATCCCGACTAGAGCGCAATTGGGAAACAGCAAACGAATCAAAAATTAAGCCTTACTATCTCGATTTAATTTCCCATAGAAATATATCTGCTGCATTGGCAGAAATATTTGATGTAAAACATGAATCCCCCCAAGCATTGCTAATCAAAAATGGAAAATGTGTGCATCACACTTCTCACTTTGACATTGACCTAAACGAAATTCTTACTGAGGCACAGTAAAACCAAATTCTGATTGGATATCAGATATGCGCATATCCCGAATGGATACTTGCATTTTGATATCCGTAATTGGGCGGTTGCTTGGCGAACTTCTGGGTTGAACCACTATAGAATCTGCAACCTCAATTCCCTTAAGTACCTTGCCAAAAACGGTGTATTCGCCATTCAATCCCGTATTGTTTACTACATTGATGTAAAACTGCGAACCGCTTGAGGCTTTTAATGGATTTACTGAATTTCCTAATCTTGCTGCTGCCAAAGTTCCCCTGTCGTTTTTAAATGTATCCATTATTTCTTGCGGAATGGTATAACCCGGTCCACCTGTTCCATCATTTGACGGGTCAGCATCTTTACTGTTGGGATCTCCACCTTGAATCATAAACCCGGGAATAATACGGTGAAACGTAGTATTATTAAAGAATCCACTATCTGCTAAGGTAATAAAATTGGCACGATGCAAGGGTGTAGTTTTATGCAGCCAAATGTACATCTTGCCATAGTCTGTACTTATTTCAACAATCTTTTCTGTTGGCTCGTTGTTAGCGGGAGGTGGTGGCAATACATTGTTATCATCGTCATTTGCGCATCCTCCAAGCAAAGACGCAAGTGTAAGCACCAAGATATATTTTTTCATAAGTATGTTTTGATAACAAAAATATAAGATTTCATCGCTATTCAAATTATATGCTGTTTTTATTCCAAATTAATATTCTGTTTACAATGGCCGCTCATTTTGCAACATAATATTTCGAATTAACGTAAATGCATTTTTGCTGTAAAAGGAATCGGATTAGATTTGCACCCAAGTATATATGATAAAAGAGTATAAGGGATATTTATTTAAAGACAGGGAAATCAGTTGGATGCTCTTTAATGAAAGGGTGTTGCAAGAAGCCGAAAACCCTATCGTGCCTTTACTTGAGCGGTTGCGTTTTTTGGCAATCTTCTCTTCAAATAACGATGAATTTTTCAGGGTTAGGGTTGCCCAACTCATGCGGCTAAAAAAAGTAGGACGCAACAAAGCGATTAGTGATTCTCAGTTTTCACCTGATATTGTACTAAATGAAATTAACCGACTTTCAGTTATACAACAAGAGCGATTTAACCGAGCATACGAAAACATTCTGATTGATTTAAGTAAAAATAATATTCATGTTATTAATGAAAATCAACTTTCGGAGCAACAAAAATGGGATGCCTACGAATTGTATAAGCAAGAAGTAGCACCTCATATGTTTCCTACATTGCTGGATGACTTGAAAATGCCTATATACCTGAAAGACAGGGTTATTTATTTGGCCGTTAGAATGAGCAACAGTTTAAGCAATGACAAACCCAAGCATGCTTTATTGGAATTAAATATTCCTCCACTCAACCGATTTTACAGCTTGCCAAAACATGGCAATGCCAGTTTTATTATGTACCTGGATGATATCATACGACATTCCCTTCACAATATTTTTTCCATATTCAGTTTCGATCGTTTTGAGGCTTATACCATCAAAATAACCCGTGATGCTGAATTTACTATAGAAAGCGAAGAAAATGACAATGTAAAAGAAAACTTCTTAGACAGGATTCAACGAAGCATCAAACAGCGAAGCAAAGGCAACCCCACCCGATTGGTATTTGACAGGGACATGCCTAAAGAAATGCTTTATTTTATTCAGGAAAAACTGAATTTAAAAAATGTAAATCTAATTCCCGGTGCCCGTTACCATAATTTTAAAGACTTCATGGATTTTCCAAGGGTTGGAAGCGCTTCTGATCGTTATGACCCGCTACCACCTGTTGCACATAAAGAATTGGATAATTCCAAAGCCATATTTGATATCATCAGCAAGAAGGATATCATGCTGCATCACCCCTACCAAAGCTTCGATTATTTGATAAGAATGCTGCGGGAGGCCGCTATTGACCCGTATGTTAAAGCCATAAAAATTACTTTATACCGCGTAGCCAAACATTCCAATGTTGTTAATGCGCTTATCAATGCCATTAAAAATGGCAAAAAAGTAACTGTGCTGATGGAGCTTCAAGCCCGTTTTGATGAAGAATCAAACATATATTGGACCAAGCAGCTTCAAGACGCAGGTGCACGTGTATTTTTTGGCAAAGCCGGTCTAAAGGTTCACTCCAAGATATGCCTTATCTACCGAGATGAACCGGGCCAAAACTTGCAACGTTTTGCACACCTCTCTACTGGAAATTACAATGGAGTAACCGCTCGCTTATATTGTGATCATGGTCTTTTCACAACAGATGTAAGGCTAATCAACGACATGGAAAAAGTTTTTGACAGCCTGTTCAACTCCCAACGAAAGCAACGATTTGACACACTGTTGGTAGCTCCAGAATACATGTTGAATGAGTTTATTAAACTTATCGATAAAGAAATTCAAAACAGCAAAGCAGGTAAAGAGGCATACATTATTGCCAAAATGAACAGCCTCACTGATGAAACTGCCATAAAAAAATTGTATGATGCTAGTCGTGCCGGTGTAAAAATATCACTCATCATCAGGGGTATTTGTTCTATTGTTCCGGGCATAAAAGGCCTAAGTGAGAACATTACTGTTAGAAGCATTATAGATAGATACTTGGAACATGCACGGGTATTTATTTTTGCAAATGGCGGTGATGAGATCATGTATCTCTCTTCTGCCGATTGGATGCAACGCAACTTATTTAGGCGTGTTGAGGTCGCATTTCCTATATTTGATAAACAAATAAAACAAGAGATTAAAGACATCATCCATATCCAACTTTGCGACAATACAAAAGCCCGAATAATTGACAGCGACTTTGATAACAAATACGATTCAAATAAGCCCGATGTATCGCATCGTGCACAGTATGAAATCTATTCATACTTAAGTCAGAAATACAAATAACCAGGTTTAGTTTACAATTACCTATATTTGCACCCGTAAAACGGCTAACCGCTTCACGCTTGCGTGATGAGGAAAGTCCGGGCAACACAGAGCACCGTGCTACCTAACAGGTAGGTCCAAGGAAACAAGGAACAGCCAGTGCCACAGAAAACAAGTAGCCTTAGCGGGAAACCGTTGGGGTCATAGTGAAAAGGTGGTGTAAGAGACCACCGGTGACGAAAGTGATTTCGCACGCATGGTAAACCTCACGGGTTGCAAGGCCAAATAGGTCACACATAGCATGCAAATGCTTTTGCAGCTGCTCGCTGCAATACCGGTGTGATGGGTAGGCTGCAAGATTCAGGCTGTGAAGCTTGAACCAGATAAATGGTTAGCTCTTTTGTTTCATTGCAAAATAGACAGAACCCGGCTTACAGTTTTACAACCGTTGCTCCTCATTGTGCTGCAAAGCACAGAAGGACAACGGCAAAAGATAAAGGGCAGCTTTCGCTGCCCTTTTCCATTTCTAAATATATGATTGTACTATTTCGTATTTCTTACAAACAGCGAAACAACAGCAGTAGTTACAGTTCCCATTATAGGTGCACCTGTAAGTCCAAGTATAATATAGTTTTTTAGGCTAAAGTAGTTTGCCGCATCCTCGGCTGACATGCTTTTATTTTCAACAGTATAAGCAATTACATTGGTAAAAAAATGAGGCGTGATAACCAATGAAGTCAACACCTGTGTAATTGGAGAAAGTATTGTAATTAAAAGTGTCATTATTAATCCGGAGAGAAATGCTTGCTTATAGGTTATTTTTCCTTCATAGTCTGTATTGCGTTTTGCGAATAAGGCCAACACATAAATAGCAATAGAAGGCAGTGCATAGAGATTGGTATAGATGGCATGTTTTGCAATATACAAATCATGCAAGCCAACCATTTTCTCCATACCCATCCATATCAATGTCATGATTGAAAAAATAATGGCCCACCGGATTTCAGCTTTTAATTTAGCAATCATAAAATTATTAATGTTCAGTACAAGATTAATCAATTGGGTTTTGAATGACTATAATTTTATGAATTTCTTTGTAGCAATAATATTTTCATTATTTTTCAATTGGAGATTATAGATACCTTTTTGCCAATTTTCAATAGAAATATTAGTGGTATTATTTCCAGTAAACACCTTTTTGCCATCAATTGAAAATACCACTACCTCATAATTTTCTAGTTGAACAGTAATATAAATTGAGTGAAGTGAAGGATTTGGATATACGAGTAAGTTTATGAAAGGAGAATACGTATCCAAACCTGTTGTTTGAGAAGGAATAACATTAATGTTACCAAGACTATCAAACGGATTAGACCAACGCTCATCCGAATACACCGCATTTCCTGTAAGGGTTCTCAAGAACGCAGCCAAAGCTAATTTCTGATTGGCATTGAGTTGCAAATTTTGGGGAACACCGCCCGGTCCTCTTAACCTAGGATCTAAATTCGTATTTGCGGGATTATTCGGAATCAAGTTATAATGTTCTATGACTTGTTCAATTGTTGAAAACTGACCGGTATGCATCAGTGGACCATTTAATTGACCTGATGGATTTATCAGGTTTCTAAGTGAAGGTGAACGGGTGTTTAATAAGTCTATAGTTAGGCTGTCTCCTAACTCTCCAATTATACCATTATTTCGTGAAGCAGGATCTATATCGAATTCCGGTGCCCTATGGCAACCTTGGCATCCGGCACCACCTTGATTTGGCGGATTCAGGAATATCATTTTTCCCATATTTTCTTGTTGTGTAAAGTTGGGAAATGGTTGTCCGTCATTTTGTACCTGAGCTCTACCTATATCGTATTTCGAATCAAATGATTGAATGCTTCTTACAAACTGCGCAAGGGCTTTTTGAATTTTCAGTTCTGTTATTTCATTTGTTCCATATGCAGCCTGAAATAGAATGGGGTAATAGGAAATGCTTTGAAGCTTAGTGATTAATGAGTCAAGCCCTGCATTTCCCGATAATCCGCTAAATCCCATTTCTACATGATCTTTAATTGGTTGGCTAGTTTGATTTTCAAGTGATGTGGCTCGTTCATCCCAAAAGAATCGAACTTCAGTTCCAAACCTTGCATTTACAATACGCATTGAATGGCGATTGGTTAAACCTCCATTATATCCAACACTTCTTATGGCTGTGTCACTAAAGGCAAATTGCTGCTTATGACAACTGGCACATGATATGGAATTATTAAGGGATAGACTCTTGTCATAAAATAATACACGACCCAAAGTAGCTGCAACATCTGTGGTAGTATTATTTGCCGGTACATTGTTCTTTACAATATAATCAGGCACAACCTGATTTGCATAATTAAACAATTGGTTTAAATCAATAGTAGCTGATGTGAGTATAATTAAAGAAATGAAGAAGAGGATGGTTAATTTAATTTTCATGTTTTTAAGATTACATCAAAAGTAAATAGTTTAATGACAACCGATTAAATTTGATAGTAAATATCTAACCCATAGTTGAATATTCATCGTTAGTATTTGCAATTAGCTGCATTTTCAATAAGTTTGGAACATCTTGATACGTAGAAATAAGATAAAACAATTTAGGCTTGGCTTATTCCTGTTGGATGTTCTTATCATTGCTTTAACAGGATTTGGCGGACCACAGGTTCATTTTATTCAGTTTCACAAACGGCTTGTAAAGAAACGCAATTACCTGAGTGAAGACGAATTAAAAGATTTAAACTCCCTGTGTGCGATGTTGCCGGGCCCAACATCCACACAAACCATTACTGCCCTTGGATTTAAAAAAGGGGGACCTTGGCTGGCATTCGCAACCCTTATTGTTTGGATTATGCCGGCCACACTCATCATGCTTACATTGGCAATCGTGCTGCACGTATTTAATCTTGACAATCCTAAACTGGGATTTTTAAAATTCATTCAGCCAATGGCAGTAGGCTTTATCATTTATGCTGCCTATACATTCCGTACCATTTTTGTAACAAAAATTCACCATTGGTTTTTAATGACAGGAGCTGCAGTAGCCGGCATTTGGTTTAAAACTCCACTATACATTCCCATTGTACTCATTGCCGGTGGTTTTATAAGTAATTTTCTAAACCGAACAAATTATACCGATGTAAAACCCATTAAAAATATCAATTGGCAAAACTTGGTATTATTAATAGGTATTTTCTTACTGGCAGCTGCAATTGGAAACCTCACCCAAAACAGGTTATTTCTACTATTTGAAAACACCTATCGGTACGGAAGCATCGTATTTGGAGGCGGACACGTTCTGATTCCCATGATGTACAGCCAATTTGTAGAATATAAGCAGTATCTGAATGCCAATGAATTT
>CAYSBE010000013.1:0-34492 GCA_964429245.1 uncultured Bifidobacteriaceae bacterium
ATTGATATTACCAAAGTGCCCGGCTCGGGCGACAATGGCCGCATCGTAAAAAAAGATATTGAAAACTTTAAAGGTGCACCTGCCGCAAAACAGCAGGTGATACTACCTTCAGTAGTAGGTCAGGAAAGCTTTGAAGAAGTGAGTGTATCGCAAATGCGCAAAGCCATTGCTCGCAGGCTCACTGAAAGCAAAAACGGAGCACCTCACTTCTACCTCACCATGAGCATTGTGATGGATAATGCCATTGCAGCCCGCAAAGCCATGAACGAAATAAGCCCTGTTAAAATTTCAATGAACGATATTGTGGTGAAAGCCGTAGCGGCCTCACTGCGCAAACATCCTGCAGTAAATTCATCATGGCTTGGCGATAAAATACGTTTCAACCACCACATACACGTGGGTGTGGCTGTTGCTATTGATGACGGCCTCATTGTGCCGGTTATCAAATTTGCAGATAGCAAAAGCATTTCTCACATCAGTGCAGAAGTGAAAGAATTGGCCGATAAAGCCAAAAACAAAAAACTGCAACCAAGCGAGTTTGAAGGCAATACCTTCACTATCTCCAACCTGGGCATGTTTGGTATTGACGAGTTCACGGCAATCATCAATCCGCCTGATGCGTGTATACTGGCAGTAGGTGCTGCTAAAGAAACCGTGGTAGTAGAAAACGGACAAATGAAAGTAGGCAACGTGATGAAAGTAACCCTTAGCTGCGACCACCGTTCGGTGGATGGTGCAGTAGGTTCAGCTTTCCTGCAAACCCTGAAAGCTTACTTGGAAAATCCGGTGACGATATTGGTGTAACTAAATGTATTGCGTTTAATAACAGATAAGGGGGCTATGCCCCTTTTTTCTTTAAATTACTTTTTATCTTGACCTTTCGACTTCGCTCAATTCAAGTACAGAAAATAATTTGATTACCATTTTTTGCAAAAAACAATTTAGACTACATAACTAATCCGCTTTCAGTGCAATCTCTTCGTACTTTTGTCTTGACACAAAAGTACCAAAAGGTCAAGACTATAGATATATCTTGGTGTCTTTAATTGCTGCTTGTTCTCACGCAATGAAGTCGACCAATCTGATCTTGGAAGCTTCGCATGCAATATAAACAAGGCCTAGCGCTCATTGCTTACTTTTCCCACCGCACACAAGCAACAAAACAGACACTGGCAGATATATCTAAGGTCAATCCTTTTTACTTGATATAATAGCGGACTTACAATAGAAGTAACCCCAAAGTTTAGGCCATAGCGTTATTTTTATTTTCGGAAATCCTGTAACGATATTGGTGTAACCCACCTCATAAAAAATCAGAAAAGGCTAACCATTAAGGTTGGCCTTTTTTGTGTACGAACGAACGAAATTGATAATTGACTTCCATGTAAATCGCTTTACGGATACACGTTTTTTAGTTTCTTTACGATTTCAAATACGGCCGGGCATACAGGTACATTGTTAAGGGTTTCTTTAAAAATGGTGTGCATTTTGCGCTGGTTGGTATGCGGATACTCTCTACATGCATTTGGTCTTTGTTCATATACACTGCAATAATTATCCGCTCCCAGAAACGGGCAGGGCACCGATTGCAATACATAATCATTGTCTTCGTCTACCCGCAGGTATCGGGTAATAAACTCAGCCGGTCTTACGCGAAAATGTGAACTGAGTCGCTCAATATCTTTTTGTGTAAACAGCGGGCCGGTGGTTTTGCAGCAATTGGCACACGTAAGGCAATCTATTTTTTCAAATGCCTCATCGTGCAGTGCTTGAAATTGCTGGTCTAAATCTCGAGGCGGATGCTTCTTCAACTTATCGAAAAATTTTTTGTTTTCAGAATACTTTTGTGTTGCCTTTTTCTTCAATTCATCCATTAGCTATCCCTTTACAATCAATACTGGAATATTCACATTATGCCTAACCGAATCAACAGTTGAACCAAATATAAAATCTTTAAATGCTTTATGTCCATGCGCACGCATAATAAGCAAATCGTAATTTCCCTTTTTGATTATATCAGTTATGGCTTTTGTTGATTTTCCAAATCCCAATAACGCGTTTACGTTGTAACCCTGTGTGGCCAATTTTTGTTGGTAGGAGTTTAATTGCTGTTGGTCATAAGAAGTTTCAGCATCAGAAATTTCGGCACCTAGGTGTATGGCACCAGCCGTTTCCACCACATGAATTAAGGTGTAAACTCCTTCTTTTCCACCGAGTGATAAAGCTTCACTGATGGTTTTTTCATCTTTATCAGAAAATTCAACTGTCATGGCAATATGCTTGTATGGTCTTGCTTCATACAGCATCAAATCAAGGCCATCGGTGTGTGGCACCACCTTGCGTGTTGGCACATCCACACGAAACAAGGGTAAAACAATAATATACACCAATAGCCAAGCAAGGTAAGCAGCAGCCAGTAGCACAATGATTTTTACCCATAGGTAATGGTTTTGAAGGGCTTCAAACAAACCTGTAATTTCATCAATTACCAGTTTAATATTTAGCGTGATAATTATGGCAGCAACCAACCAGGCAAAAATGGTGATAAGTCTTTTTGTAGCAAACTCGCCCATTATTTTTTTACTGCTGTTGAAATGAATAAGCGGAACCACGGTAAACCCAAGTTGCATGCTCAGTACAACTTGACTCATTATAAGTAGATCGCCCATACTTTGGTCGCCATAAAAATAAATAGCTGCAATGGCAGGCATAATAGCCAACAAGCGGGTAACTGATCTGCGCAACCATGGACTTACTCGTAGGTTGAGGTAACCTTCCATTACTATTTGTCCGGCAAGTGTACCGGTGATGGTTGAGCTTTGCCCTGCAGCTATCAATGCAATAGCAAATAATGTGGGGGCCAGACTTCCAAATAAATTTTGCAAAAGCAAATGCGCATCTTGAATATCACTTACCTGATAAAATCCTTTGTTGTAAAATGCTGCGCCTGCCAAAACCAATATCGCTGCATTTACAAAAAATGCAAGATTCAAGGCAATGGCAGAATCAATAAAATTAAACTTAATGGCTTTACGCAACCCGTCTCTGTCTCTCGGAAAATTGCGTGTTTGCACCAAAGAAGAATGAAGATATAAATTGTGAGGCATTACCGTTGCACCAATGATACCAATGGCAATATACAAAGCACCATCACTTAGTGTAGAGGGTACAAGCCCTTTGGAGATAGCCACAATATCGGGCTGCACAATGAGCATTTCTAATATAAATGAAACCCCAATTACTGCAACCAAAACCAAAATAAATGCCTCCATTTTACGAATGCCTTTATTGATTAAAAACAATAATAAGAAGGTATCAAATGCTGTGATGACAACACCCCACATCAAAGGAAGATTAAATAACAATTTCAATCCAATAGCCATCCCAATAATTTCTGCTAGGTCGCACGCAATGATGGCGATTTCGGCAAGCACATACAATGAAATATTTGCCCAAGGCTTATACTGCTGCCTTGATGCTTGAGCAAGGTCCCAGCCTTTTACAATACCTAAACGAGCAGAAAGTGTTTGCAGCAGCAATGCCATAATATTGCTCATGAGCAACACCCAGATGAGTTTATACCCAAACTGACTGCCGCCAGCAATATCGGTAGCCCAGTTTCCCGGATCCATATAACCCACACTTACCATGTAAGCCGGACCCAAAAAAGCAAGCAAGGTTCGCCAAAAGCCTTTTTTATGGGCTGTTTGCACCGAGCCGTTAATTTCCTGCATCGATTTTTCTGAATGTTTCATTATTTGATACGTACCAATATGTTTCGTGCTACTTCTTTACTTAGTTGTAACAATTTATTGTTTAGTTTTATAACCAGCGAGCCATCATACATTTCGTTTTCGGCAAGTTGAAAAATAACACCTAATGACAAATCAAGCTTATCAAGGTATTGAAGAAAAGAGGGTGAATGATCAACCACACCTGACATGATGACATTGGCTCCAACTTTCACTTCGGAGAGCACTTGAAAATTACTAACTTTCACTTCTCCGTTTTTTCCGGGTATCACATCGCCATGCGGGTCGAATGCGGGAAATCCAAGAAACTCCTCGAGCCTATCTATTAGTAATGGCGAATCAATATGCTCAAGCTGTTCAGCTATTTCATGTACTTCGTCCCATCCAAAATTCAATTTCTCATGCAAAAATACTTCCCATAACCGATGCTTGCGAACCACCGAAACCGCGATTTTCATCCCTTTATCCGTAAGCATAACGCCTTTATACTTTTCATATTTCAGCATTTTTTTGTCAGATAATTTCTTCACCATATCCGTAACGGATGCCGCTTTGGTTTGCAGTTTATCAGCAATGGCATTGGTATTAACCGACTCCTGAGATTTCTCCCACAATGCATAGATGGCTTTGAGATAGTTTTCTTCTGCTAATGTATACATGCAGCAAATATAACAAATTTTTAGACTTGTCTAAATTTATTTTTAGGCTTATATATTTAATCGCATGCATTTATAAACTTTAAAGTTTTAGATTTGTTCTCACATTATGATTCTAAAAAAATTTATTTCCTATGTTACCTTTTGGAAAAAAGCCGAAAGTGATGACAAATCAAATCTTAACCTTAAGGTTATGCATGGTATCAACAAAATTTCCATTTTGCTTTTTCTGATGGCATTATCTGTAATTATTGTCAGACTTTTGCGCAGTTAATCCTAGTTGGAATAATATTTGATAGATTTGTCGAACAAATAAACAAACACTTATGATATTTATTTTCATTGTATTCGCCATCTTGAGTATGGTAGTTAGTTATCGCTTTAAAAACAAAATTCAAAAATACAGCGAAACACCGCTAACACGTAATTTGAGTGGTTCGGAAATAGCCGAACAGATGCTACATGATAATGGCATTATGGATGTGAAAGTTATTTCAACCGAAGGGCAATTAACTGACCATTATAACCCTGCTAATAAAACAGTAAACTTGAGTCACGATGTATTTTATGGCAGAAATGCAGCTGCAGCAGCCATTGCAGCTCACGAATGTGGCCATGCGGTACAACATGCGCAAGCTTACTCATTTTTAAAATTTCGTTCAGCCATGGTGCCCGTGCAAAATGCCAGTGCACGTGTATTGAATGTAATCATCATGGTAATGATGTTTGGTGGCATGTTTTTATTTAAAGCATTTCCATTCGAGATTGTATTGTTAACCATCATCGCGTGTCAGGCTGTCATTACTTTATTTAGTGTGATTACCCTGCCGGTGGAATTTGATGCAAGCAATAGGGCCTTGGCATGGCTTACCACCAATGGCATTGTGATGACAAACGAAAGAGACATGGCAAAAGATGCGCTGAAATGGGCCGCTATGACTTATGTAGTTGCTGCATTGGGAGCCATTGCATCATTGTTGTATTGGGTAATGATGTTGATGGGAAGAAGAGATTAAGAATTAAATATTTTTATAACCCGGAAAATCACAGCGTTACTGCTGTGCTTTTTTTGTTTTCCCTCCTTGCGTACTATACCAAATATTTGCTTTCTTTGTTTTGCAAGTAAATTTTTCACGAGTGTGTAGTAAACAATATATTTTCATCATCACTTTATGGATATTCGGGGGATTCAGCTAGGGAAGTTTTATTTTTTAAAATCCTTAAGCTAACTTTATGCTTTATTGAACCCAAAATATGACTTTTAGTTTCAAAATTTTAATCCCTAGTTTGAATTGCTAAATTGAAAAAGACATGAAAATAAAAGTTTTTATTTTCCTAATAGTAATTACTAATGTATGCAAGGCGCAACCGCCTTGGCGTGCAAAATTATATGTAAACTTTTTTGATACTAACAACCAAATAGTCACTGACACAGTCTGGTTTGGATTTGATAGTCTTGGTGCAGAAGGTTATCAGGAAGGATTGGATATAATAGACACTAACCTACAGTGGAACAAAGTTTATGGCTCTGACGAAATTATTAAGAACCAATACAATACATCATGCCCAAATATGCGTACAAATATTGTATCACATACACTAGGATATACATGGTTTAAATTTTTTGCACTAGGTAATATTAAATCTATTGGATGGGACTCTTCAGACTTCAATTATATGGTTGATAGTGGGTTCAGATTGACACATGCTACTGTAAGTAGTTTAAGTGGTTGGATTGTTGGATATCACATTTCAAAAATGAATATTAAAAGCGAATGGGTTGATAGTCCAGGAACTCCTGAAATACCCATAGCATTTTTTAACACACCACCTTTTGAAGTTATTATGGAAGAAGAGCTATCTTCATTTTGTACAAGTTTACTCCCAATAAATAGAATAGGATTCAGATTCGATATTATTATAAGAACAGGACCAACTATGTTTAATAGCTTAACCAAGGGAAAAGTGCTATCACAATTAGTTAAATACGATGCAACAAATAAAAAACTCTTTTGGGATGAGACATTTAATCCAACTAGTATAAAAATATACAATTCTTATGGTGCATGTATAGAACAACAAATAAATATAAGTAGTCAACATACTGAACTCAATAATTTACATAACGGTATGTATTTTATACATATTAAAGGGGAACAATACGATCAAATACTCAAAATTATTATATTATGAAAAATTTGCTCTTTCTAATTATAATCGCCAAAACAAACCGTCTCGGTTATTAAAACGAAGTGTTTGAGTTTGGGTAACATTCCCCGTAATTAAAACAAAAAGCCGCATAGTCGGGGCTTTTCTTTTTATTTAAACAATATTTAAAGCCTGCTGTTAATTATGGTAGGCTTTTTTTGTGCATTGTTTTATACTTTATATTCAATTAATTCGTTGTGTTGGTATCGATTTCTGTACGTGCAAAAAAATAAATTTAGTATATTATTTATATTATGGCTAAGCTGCCTTTCGGCTATTGCCCAAATTGGCGGAAATTATACCTACCAATTTTTAACGGTGCACCCAAATGCACGAATTGCAGCTTTGGGTGGATTAGCCATAGCAACACCTGATAATGACCTGAATCTGGCTGCACAAAATCCGGCCATGCTGCGTGCAGATATGCACAACCAAATCAGTTACAGCCATGTGTTTTTATTTGCTGATATCCAATCAGGATATGTGGCACATGCCAGACACTATGAAGGCCTAGGCACGTTTGCTGCCGGTATCCAATACATCAGTTATGGAAATTTTCAACGCACCGCATCAAATGGAGAATCATTAGGTACGTTTACTGCAGGTGAGTATGCTTTTCAACTTGCCTATTCAAAAAAATTAGATGAATACTTTTCGATTGGTGGACAAATCAAATTGATTTATTCTTCATTGGCTGAATTCAATTCATTTGGAGGTGCCATTGATGCCGGTATTACGTATCACAATCCGGAAAAACTATTTACGGCCTCACTTGCTGTAACCAATTTTGGAACACAATTTTCAACCTATACGGATAACGGTGAGCGTGAAAAACTCCCAACAAACCTGATGCTAGGAGTGTCGAAAAAATTACAGAATGCACCCTTTCGATTTACCCTTACCGGAAAATACCTAAACCAACCCGGAAAACTAATTTACCAAAATGCCAATAAACCTACCGCCCAAAAAGACCTTGAAACAGGCGAAACAATTGAAGAAGATTTAAACTTTGGAAAACAGGTGATGAGCCACGTGAATGCGAATGTAGAATTGCTTTTCGGCAAAAACTTTTATTTTGGTTTGGGATATAACTATTTAAGACGTTGGGAAATGGGTCTTAAAGACCTTGCCGGTGGCGCAGGTTTTTCGTGGGGATTTGGTTTAAAGATTAGCAAATTCCAACTTGCCTATGGCAATATCTCCTACTTTGTTGGTAATTCTACAGACCACCTCACTGTTATATTTAATATTAACGATTTTAAAAAGAAGAAATCGGAGCAATAGCAAAAATTGATTTTATTTGCTAAAACATTTTGCAAATGCCCCACATCATCATTGCTATTGACGGATATTCCTCTTGCGGAAAAAGCACACTCGCTAAAGAACTAGCCAGACATATCGGCTACAAGTATATTGATACCGGTGCCATGTACCGTGCAGTTGCATTATACTTACTTCGCAACCAAATTGATATACACCATCCCGAACATGTTAAGCAGGCATTGCATGATATTCAAATTCAATTTAAACTCAACAACCGCCACCAAGACATTTTTTTAAACGGGGAAAATGTGGAAGAGGAAATTCGCATCAATCCACGTGTGGCAAGTACCGTTAGCGATGTAAGTGCAATTAGTTCGGTACGCAGGTTTCTGGTAAAGCAACAACAAGAAATGGGCAAAGACAAAGGCATTGTGATGGATGGCCGAGATATTGGCACTGTGGTATTTCCTCATGCCGAAATCAAATTATTTGTAACTGCCGACCCAAAAATACGTGCGCAAAGAAGATTTGACGAACTCAACGCAAAAAGACAACACACTACATTCGAAGAAGTATTGGCTAATCTTGCTAAACGCGATCACATTGACAGCACTCGTGAAGATAGCCCACTGAAACAAGCTGAAGATGCCATTTTATTGGACAACTCGCATATGAATCGGGAACAGCAATTTGCTTTTGCACTCGATCTAATCAATAAAAAAATTCAGGCAACTGCATAAAAAAATCCCAAATACGACTGTATTTGGGATTTTACAATATTCGATTTGTAAGTGATTATTCTTTTACTCGCTCCACGTAATCTCCTGTACGTGTATCTACTTTTACTTTATCACCTACGTTACAAAACAATGGAACCATTACTTCTGCACCATTATCCAATGTTGCCGGCTTTAACGTATTGGTAGCAGTATCCCCTCTCACACCCGGTTCGGCATAGGTAATTTCTAGAATGACAAAAGTTGGTGGTTCAGCCCCAATCGGATCATCGCCTTCAAACGATACTTTTATTGTCATTTCTTCTTTCAAAAATTTTGCAGCATCGCCAAACATGGTCTCACTAATGTATACCTGCTCAAACGATTCCGGATCCATCAACACCAAATTGGTTCCATCTTTGTATAGGTATTGCATATCACGAAACTCAACCCTTACCATCTCTACACTTTCGCCCGCACGAAAACGATGTTCCATTTGCTTACCGGTTTTCACATTGCGCAGCACTACTTGATAAAATGCACGCAAGTTTCCCGGTGTGCGGTGCTGATATTCCATTACCTGACACAATTCGTTATTGTATTTGATAAAACATCCTTTAAATAAATCGCCTGTATTTGCCATAATCAATTTTTAATGAGGCGCGAAAATGCAAAAACACGTTCATTTTAACAAACTTTATCTGCTTTTGCTACATTGCATGAAATTTCTACATTCATGAGTTTATCATCTTATACCGTTGCCGAGCGCCTGATGCGCTATGTACAGTTAGATACCACTGCCGACCCCAACTCGGAAAGCACACCTAGCAGTATGAAACAAAAAAAATTATCCGAATTGCTGGTAAACGAACTTAAAGTCTTAGGTATTGTAGATGCACATACAGATGAATGGGGATATGTGTATGCAACCATTCCATCAAATAGCAATAAACAAGTCCCTGTAATTTGTTTTTGTTCGCATGTTGATACTGCACCTGATTGTAGCGGCACTGACGTAAAACCAATTTTGCATAAAAATTGGAATGGAAATAATATCGTACTCCCTGATGACCCTTCTGTGATTATTTCGAAAGAAGAACATCCTTATTTAAATGAACGTATTGGTGATGATATCATTACTGCATCTGGCAAAACCTTGTTGGGAGCAGATGACAAAGCTGGTGTCGCTATAATCATGAACCTTGCCGAGTATTTGATCGCTAACCCCAAAGTAGAACACGGAACAATTAAAATTTTATTTACCCCTGATGAAGAAATTGGACGTGGGGTTGATAAAGTAGACATGCAAAAACTGGGTGCAGATTACGGCTACACTCTCGATGGTGGTGAACGTGGTACACTTGAAGGCGAGAACTTTAGTGCAGATGGCTGCACTATTACTTTTTTTGGAGTTAGCGCTCATCCGGGCTATGCAAAAGGAAAAATGGTAAATGCACAAAAAGTGTTGGCTCAATTTATCAGCAACTTACCCGGCAATCATTTATGTCCTGAAACTACAGATGGATACCAAGGTTTTGTGCATCCTGTGCATATTGAAGGCGGTTTAGAAAAAGCAATAGCTCAGTTTATCATTCGAGATTTTGAAACTGCAAAGCTTGCTCACCACGAAGAGTTATTGGCTAACCTTGCTGATGAGGCAACAAAGTTATTTCCCGGTTCGCGATTTGAGATACAGATAAAGGAACAATACCGAAACATGAAAGAAGTATTGGACCAACATCCTCATGTAATGAACCATGCTCTAGAAGCATACAAACGTGTCGGATTAAATCCTAAAACAACCAATATTCGAGGTGGCACAGATGGTGCTCGTTTGAGTTTTTTAGGTATGCCTTGCCCCAATATTTTTACTGGTGAAATGGCCATACACAGCAAACAAGAATATGTGAGTGTGCAGGATATGCAAAAAGCTGTGGATGTGTGTGTAGAATTGGTGAAGATTTGGGAAGAAAAAGCATAAGAAATTTGTCCCTAATTTATCAATTAAGCTTGTTTTCTATTTTGTAGAAAAATTTCTACCCAAACTAAATCCTAACCAATTGGTATATTTTCCACTCATAATTAGCGGGGTATAGTTTACCCTAAAATACACTTTATTGGTTTCAACAATCCTAAAGCCAACTACTCCCGTAGGAACAATTTCTCTATTGGAAAATCCCTGAGTCATCATGGTAAACCCTAAACCCAGTTCTATTCGCTCTTTTCTCTGACCCAATAAAATGGATGTTGTAAATGGAAACATAAAGGTATTGCCATCAACATAAATTTGATTTAGCATGGTATAGTCAGACGGATTGTATGCGGCCCCTATTCTGGCTACCCATCCGGTTCCTTCTTTCCTATATAATACTTTTTCGTAATTAAGTGAATAGAATAAGCCCGACCCAAACACTTCTACAAACCAGTTATTTGTTCCGGTTGGTTCTTGATAAATATCATAGTCCTGCGCATTGCTTATATTGCAAATAAAAAACAGAGCCACAAAAAAAATCCATTTTACTTGTTTCTTCATTATTGAAAAAGTTAGCGCAATATTACCAAATATTTTCAGACCTCAGTCTGGATATTGTACTTGGTGTATTGTGCAATATGATTGCTATTGATTTCAGTTTTCAATTACATATGCCTTTGGTTTGGTATGCCGGTCTTCCTGCTGCAACCTGGATGGTATATCTGGGCGACCATTTGTTTGATACCATAAAAGCTTCCAAGCCTTCACTAACCAGTCGACATGTATTTATCACAAGTCATCAAAAACCAATTATTGGTTTGATTGTGCTCCTATTTTTTTCGTGCATCATGATGTTAATCCTAAGCTACAACTACCAAGTATTTTTTGCAGCTACTATGTGTTTGCCATTTATTGGGGCATACTTTGGCCTTACTTTTTTTGCCGGAAAACGATTTCAGTGGTTATTCAATAAGGAGTTGCTCGTTGCTTTTATTTACACATTCGCTATTTATTCAACACTTACCATTAATAGCTATGACTGGCCCTCCTATTTACCTGCATTTCTGGCATTATTCATGATTAGCTACAGCAACCTGTTGATGATGTCGATACTGGAAATGAAAAATGATATTGAAACAAATAAGTTTTCATGGGCACTTATTCTCGGAAAAAGAAATGCTGAACGATTGCTGTTTATTGTATTTTCAATAGGTATTGGGGTCATTATTTATGGATTGGCACATAGCTACTCGCAGCGTATCTTAGCACTTATGTGGTTGAATACGGTCATGCTTTTATCTCATGTCGGGCTTTATATGTTCAAAAAGAAAATTACCGATACAGATACGATACGTAAACTGAGTGACGCTATTTTCTGGATACCTGCTTTTTGTTTGCTAATGAATTAGCGATTACGCAATTCATTTAATTTTTCTTCCAACTGAATGGTGTCAGCAATCATTACCTCACGTGCTTTACTTCCTTTAAATGGTCCCACAATTCCTGCTTTTTCCAATTGATCAATCAATCTACCTGCACGGTTATATCCCAGGTTAAGTCTTCTTTGCAATAACGAAGTGCTGCCTTGCTGATGATGAACAATGATTTGCGCAGCTTCTTCAAATAATTCATCACGTTCGCGTGGGTCAAAATCTTCGCCTCCCCCATCTTCCCCATCTATTTTCACTTCGGGTAATATGTAAGGTTCTTTTCCTTGTTGCTGACCAATAAAATTGGTAATTTCATCTACCTCGGGGGTATCTACAAACGCACATTGCAAGCGTATGAGATCATTTCCGTTGCTGAAAAGCATATCTCCTTTTCCAATAAGCTGATCGGCACCATTGGCATCAAGTATGGTGCGTGAATCAATTTTTTGCGACACACGGAAAGCTACACGTGCAGGAAAATTTGCTTTGATGGTACCTGTAATAATATTAACGGAAGGACGTTGTGTAGCAAGTATTAAGTGAATTCCGATTGCGCGCGCCAATTGAGCCAATCGGGCAATGGGTAATTCTACTTCTTTCCCTGCTGTCATCATCAAATCTGCCAATTCATCAATTACCACAACGATATATGGCAAATAGCGGTGCCCCTTCTCTGGATTGAGTTTTCGTTTGATAAATCGCTGGTTGTATTCTTTAATATTTCTTACACCAGCATCTTTTAGTAAATCATAACGGGCATCCATCTCCACACAAAGGGAGTTTAAGGTATTTACCACAAGTTTGGTATCTGTGATAATGGCATCAGCATCACCGGGTATTTTGGCCAAAAAATGGCGTTCGATGGTTTTATAAATATTTAGTTCTACCTTTTTAGGATCAACTAGTACAAACTTAATTTGTGACGGGTGTTTTTTGTATAACAACGAAACAAGTATGGCGTTTAAACCAACAGACTTTCCTTGTCCGGTAGCACCTGCCATCAACAAGTGAGGCATTTTTGCCAAATCTGCCACAAATACTTCATTCTGTATATTTCTACCAAATGCAATGGGCAATTCCATATCTGCATTTTGAAATTTGGAGCTGGCAATGACACCACGCATGGCAACCATTGCAGGCTTTTCATTTGGCACTTCAATACCTATTGTTCCTCTTCCCGGAATTGGGGCAATGATTCGTATACCAAGTGCAGCAAGACTTAATGCTATATCATCTTCAAGATTTTTAATTTTTGCAATTCGCACACCATCCTGGGGAACAATTTCATACAACGTAACCGTTGGACCAATGGTTGCCGAAATCTTTTTAATACCAATATTGTAATTTTTGAGTGTATCCTCAATCATTTTTGTTTTCTGCTGCAACTCGGCTGTTTCAACATTTGCTTTGTTATCGCCATAATCTTTTAGCAACTCAAGGGTTGGAAACTGATAGTTTGCAAAATCTAGTGTGGGATCGTAATCACTCCCAATTTCACCATAAGCTGGCATGGCTTCAGGTTTGTTTTCTTCTACCATTTCTTCTTCTACCACATCGTTTACTTCCAAAATCAAATCTGTTTCAACATCAGGCGCAATGATAGCTTCAGGTTCAGGAAATACCTCCATTTCGGGTAGTGGAGTTACCGGAGGGATTATTATTTCAGGCGCTTCCAATTCATCAATTGGTAGAGATTCTATTACCTCTATCGTATTTTGCTTCAATACAAAATCATCCGGATTCAAATGTTCAAGAAATGATTCTTCTTCATCTGTTCTTGAGAGTTTTGCCTTCTCATCTTCATTCATCTGTTCATTTCCATAAACAGGTTTGGGGGAGTAGAACTTTATATTAAAAATTGCAATCATACACGTAAGTGCATAAGAAAGCAAAAGAAAACCTGTTCCAACTAACCCAATTAAACCCTTTAAGTATTGCACGCCAAAGTGCCCATATGTGCCACCCAATACCTGCAAAATGTCCTGAAACAAAAATCCGGATACCAAAGGAAACCATAAGGAAATTAACAATCCATATTTAAACGTTTTGCCAATAGACAATAGTTCAACTTGAGAAAGTAGTTTCACTCCTACTGCAAATAACAACACAGCAATATAATATGCTGATATTCCTATCCCTTTGTATACCATCATGTATCCAACCCATGCCCCCAGCTTACCTAAAATATTGTGTGCAGCCAATGGGTCATATTTCCAAAAATAATCCCAACTCATATGTCTTGCCAGTTGCTGGTCTTTATCCCAAGTAAACAAAAAGGAGCTCACAGCAAAAGCTACATATACAGATGACAAGGTAAATACCAATCCAATAATTTTTTGCAAACGCTCATCTGCCAATAGGCTAAAAATACCTGATTTTGAGGGTGCAGCAGTAGTTTCCACTTCAGGCTTCTCCTTTTCAAAATCTTCCGCTTCCTTACCTTCCTCTATTTTACTTATAATATTTGATTTACGTTTCGCCATTGATATCCTACAAAAATAGCCTTAGCAGTGGCTATCAGCCATTAAGTTTTAAACCTTTACACAACATCTAAAAAAAGTGCAGTATTTTAAGCACAAATCATGCTTGTAAATTCACTTGGTTGCTTATTTTCGCCATCCCCATTCAATTAATAACAGATATGCCCAATCAAAACGCGTTTTTTATTTTTCTGGAATTTCTTAAATACTTAATTCCTGCACTTGTAACCTTTCTAGTGGTTTATTTCTTATTGAAAAGTTATTTCGATAACGAAATCAGTAAACGAAGAATGGAACTCAGACTTGAGCAAAATAAGGTACTTACCCCATTAAAACTTCAGGCTTACGAACGGATGGTTATATTAATGGAACGCATGACTCCAAACAACCTTATTTTTCGGGTTACACAACCCGGAATTTCTGCCTCACAGTTGAAACAGGATTTAATTGCTGATATCAACAATGAATTTAACCATAATCTATCACAGCAAGTGTATGTATCTCCACAGGCTTGGCAAATGGTGCGCATAAGCAAAGAAGAGATGGTAAATATTATAAATACTGCCTATGCGCAGCTTGGCCCCAATGCTGTTGGATTGGATTTAAGCAAAAGCATTTTTGAAACCATGATTCAAATGGAAAATATTCCAACTTTAAAAGCGCTGGAATTTCTTAGAAAAGAATTCCATATCATGTTTGACTAAATTAACATTACAACAGACTCACAAACCCAATGGAAAATATTTTTAAAACAGACGCTGATATCCTCATCAATAGATTATATGCTCATCATATTCCTATGGAGGAGGTACCCGGCAGTTTCCCTTTTACCCGAGGCATACAACCCGATATGTACAGGGGGAAATTATGGACAATGAGGCAATATGCAGGATTTAGCACAGCAGAAGAAAGCAATAAACGGTATAAATACTTACTTGCTAATGGCACAATGGGTTTAAGTGTAGCATTTGATTTGCCAACACAAATTGGGTATGACAGCGACCATGCCATGAGTGAAGGCGAAGTAGGCAAAGTTGGCGTTGCTATTGACTCTTTGCGCGATATGGAAATATTATTTGATGGAATAAAGTTAGAAGACATTACTACCTCGATGACCATCAATGCTACCGCTTCCACTTTACTAGCAATGTATATTGCCTTGGCAAAAAAACAAGGTGCTGATATCAAAAAGATATCGGGTACCATTCAGAACGATATTTTAAAAGAATATGCTGCCAGAGGAACATACATTTATCCTCCCAAACCAAGTATGCGAATCATTACAGATATTTTTGAATATTGTAGTAATGAAGTTCCCAAATGGAATACCATTTCCATTTCAGGTTATCATATTCGCGAAGCCGGTAGCACAGCAGTGCAAGAAATTGCATTTACGCTATCCAATGCAAAAGCTTATGCAAAAGCGGCTATTGATAAAGGATTGGATATAAACACATTTGGTCAGCGGTTGAGTTTTTTCTTTAATGCGCATAATAATTTTTTTGAAGAAATAGCCAAATTCAGAGCTGCCAGACGAATGTGGGCCAAAATGGCAAAAGATCTTGGTGCTACCAATCCTAAAGCACAAATGCTTAGATTTCATACACAAACAGGGGGCTCAACTTTGCAAGCACAACAAGCTGAAAACAATATTGTGCGGGTGACACTACAGGCAATGGCAGCAGTAATGGGTGGCACACAATCATTGCATACCAATGGATTTGATGAAGCCTTGTCACTTCCTACAGAGCATGCTGCAAAACTTGCACTTAGAACACAGCAAATTATTGCAAACGAAAGTGGCGTAACCTACACAGTAGACCCCTTGGGTGGAAGTTATTTTGTTGAAGAACTCACCAATCAGGTAGAAGAAGCTGCATGGAAATATATAGAAAAGATAGATGCAATGGGTGGATCGGTTAATGCCATTGAACAAGGATTTATGCAAAAAGAAATTGCTGCTGCTGCCTATGAGTATCAACGTCAAATTGAAAAAAATGAAAAAATAGTAGTTGGTGTAAATAAATATACAGAGCAAGAACAAGCTGCACCTCCCGTGTTTAAAATTGATGATAGCATCAGAAAACTGCAAACTGAGAAATTAAATCAATTAAAAGCTGAACGTAATAATGATGTCGTTAACAATAAATTAAAATCAATTGAACAATTTGCCAGTGATGATACAAACTTAATGCCTGCTATTATTGAAGCTGTAGAAGCATATGCTACGCTTGGAGAAATTGCAGATACATTGAGAAAGGTGTATGGAGAATATAGAAGTATATAACACATGAAAAAAACTGCATCCCTCCTATTCAGTATTGCCATTCTTTTTATTTTCAGTTGTGGCAACGTGTTTACAGTTGTCAAAACGGAACAGGCAAACACACGCATTAGTGGCGATTCGTTAAGGCTCTATGATTCTTCTGCCCACTATTTGATTGCTCCCTATAAAAACCAATTACAAGACAAGATGAACGAAGTCATTGGTGTGAGCAATACTAATTTGGTAAAAGAATTGCCCGAAGGCACGTTAAATAACCTGATGACAGATGCTGCCATGTATCATGCCATTCGTAAAGCCAATATAGCTTGCGATGTATGTGTAATGAATTTTGGAGGAATACGTATACCCAGAATTAATGCAGGAGAAATCACGTTGGGAAAAGCTTATGAACTCATGCCATTTGATAACCAACTTACTATTTTAAAAATTTCGGGAAATGATTTATATGAGTTGCTTCAGAGTATCGCAGCAAAAAACGGCTGGCCAATAAGCGGTGTAAGGATGAAAATCAAAAATGGTGTAGCACATGATATTTTTATCCAGCAAAAGCCAATTGATACACTTATCAACTATACGATTATTACAAGTGATTATATTGCAAATGGCGGTGATAAAGTTCAATCACTATTACACCCGATTGAACGAACCGACTTAGGCTATTTGGTTCGGGATGCCATAGTTGATTATATAAAAATGCAGACTCCTTTAAATATGGAAAAAGATGGAAGAATTACAGTTGAACCGTAGGTCATTTATAAAACTAGGGGCAACATTGGCAGGTGGCAGCTTATTGCAAACACTGCCCTTGCATTCGTTTGCAAAATCATCCACATTAAAACTCACCATACTTCATACCAACGACTGGCACAGCCGCATCGAGCCATTTGATAAGAATAGCGGAAATAACTCAGGTATGGGTGGCGCTGCGGTTAGAAGTCAACTTATAAAAAAAATTAGGGAGCAAGAAGAGCATGTATTGCTGCTTGATGCCGGTGATGTATTTCAAGGTACTCCATATTTCAATATGTTTGGTGGAGAGTTGGAATATAAATTAATGAGTATGATGGGCTATGATGCCATGACACTTGGCAACCACGACTTTGATAACGGTATATCCGGAATTACCAAACAGCTGCCGCATGCTCAATTTCCTATACTTTGTGCTAACTACGATTTTACTGATACCGAATTGAATGGAAAAATTAACAAATACAAAATTTTTGAAAAAGGTGGACTTCGTATAGGTGTTTTCGGAATTGGAATTGAGTTGGAAGGGCTGGTACCTAAAACGATGTATCAGAATACACAATACCTTAATCCGGTAGATAAAGCAAACGAGACGGCAACGCATTTGAAACTCAAAGAAAAATGTGATTTTATTATTTGCCTTTCACATTTGGGATACAAATATCAGGGCGAAAAAATTTCTGATATCAAACTTGCCTCTCAAACAAATCACATTGATTTAATTTTAGGGGGTCACACCCACACGTTTATGCCTACACCTGATGAACTTAGTAATGCGTCAGGAAAAACTGTTCTTGTTAATCAAGTAGGCTGGGGAGGGCTGCAACTAGGACGTATAGATTACTATTTCAACAAACGGAAAGCATCAATTGAAACTGTTGTCAGTACAGCGATTCCGATGATTCTAGAAAAAGCTTGACGCTATTCATTTAGTGTGAACAACCTCTCATACTTTTTTCTGAAAATCCAAGTTGTTCACATTAAAATTTTAGGGTTGTGAATTTAACACATCATGATTTATTGAACAGAATTATGACAGTTAAGCACTTAGCAAAACACAATCGAAAACCGTAAAATATTTAGTACAAAAAATTTTTTTATTCACATTTAATTAATCAACTTTCCAAACGAAAGAGAAATAGAAAGAGTACCCAATTATGAGCGAAAAAACTGCCGAACAAGTATGGAATAACTGTCTGAAACTGATTCAGGACAATGTGTCTCCCCAAAGCTACAAAACTTGGTTTGAACCCATCAAACCTGTAAAACTTGAAAACAAAATCCTAAACATTCAAGTTCCAAGTCAATTCTTCTTTGAATGGTTGGAAGAGCATTACGTAACCTTATTGCGTAAAGCGTTGAAATCTGAGCTAGGTACAGGATCAAGATTAGAGTACTCTATTATAGTAGAGAACAGCAACGCTAATTCTTCACCTTATATGGTGAGCCTACCGGGTAGCAGTTCAACGCGTGCAGAAAGCCAAAACATAAACACCTCACTTAACTTAAGTAACAATATTAAAAATCCGTTTATCATACCGGGTTTAAAAAAGGTAAATATTGATTCAAACCTTAATCCAAACTTTACTTTTGATAATTTTATAGAAGGAGAATGCAATAAATTATCACGTTCTGCAGGTATTGCAGTTGCCAGCAAGCCGGGAGGCACCGCATTCAATCCACTGATGATTTTTAGTGATACCGGATTAGGAAAAACACATCTTATACATGCTATTGGCAATCATATTAAGATTCACAATAAAAATAAAGTGGTGCTTTATTCTCCAGTTGAGCGATTTGCCAATCAGTTTGTAGAGTCATTAAGAAATAATTCAACCCAGGATTTTCTTACCTACTATCAAAATGTAGATGTATTAATTATTGATGACATTCAGTTTTTAGAAGGAAAGCAACGTACACAAGAAATCTTCTTCTCGATATTTAATCACTTACACCAACAAGGTAAACAAATTATCCTTACCAGTGATCGTGCACCTAAAGATTTAAAAGGTATGGACGAGCGTTTGTTGTCTCGTTTCAAATGGGGACTTTCTTGCGATATTCAAACTCCGGATTTTGAAACCCGCCTTGCAATCTTAGAACACATGATGTATACGGATGGTATCACCCTTCACCGCGATGTGGTAGAATATGTTGCTCATAATATTAATTCAAACTTGCGTGAACTTCGTGGGGCTTTGGTTTCCTTATTGGCACAATCATCTTTAAATAGAAAAGAAGTTACACTTGACCTTGCAAAACAAATCCTGAAAAACTTTGTAAAAAATTCTACACGCGAAATTTCAATCGAATTCATTCAAAAATTGGTTTGCGATTACTTCACCATCCCGGTTGAAATGGTAAAATCAAAAACCCGTAAACGTGAAATAGTACAGGCTCGTCAGATATCAATGTATTATGCAAAAGATTTAACCAAATCATCATTAAAAACCATTGGGATGCATTTTGGAGGTCGTGACCACTCAACAGTTATTCATGCCTGCCAAACAGTGAATGATTTGATGGAAACGGATAAGAAGTTTAAAGCCGATATTGAAGAGATTGGCAAACGTATTAAAATAAATATGGTATAACCCAAAAATCCCGTGATTGCTCACGGGATTTTTTTTACTTCAATTTTTCGTTTGAAGAATGCCTGTCTTTATCCCTATTTGTTTTCTTTTCTAAATTCTTCATTAAGGCCTCATCCAAATTTATCCCTGTTTGATTTGCCAAACATATCAGAACAAATAGCACATCTGCCATTTCATCAGCCAAATCAATTTCTTTATCCGAATCTTTGAATGATTGTTCGCCATATTTACGGGCAATAATTCTAGCCACCTCTCCCACTTCTTCCATTAATATGGCTGTATTGGTTAGTTCATTAAAATAGCGAACGCCTATGGTTTTTATCCAGTTGTCTACTTTTTTTTGTGCTTCTTCTAATGTCATCTCCCATCTATATTTTGCTCAAATCTATACTATTGTATGCAGAATGTCTGCTCTCGTGTTTTTGACGTCTATATTTTCGTACACTGATGTATGAAAATACATACATTTAAGGCCATCTCTTGCAAGAAGCTCATTTAAAATAGCTGATAATCTTATATGTATAAAATTTTATTCTACATAAAAACCAGTTTGGCACGATTGTTCTATTAAGATAATCATACTTTTTTCATTGATAAACAAAAAAGCCGGCCAATATTATATTGACCGGCTTTTTCTTTTGTTTCTAATATCAAAATTTAGATTGAAATTTCTTCTCCTTGAGAATTAATGAACCGGTATTCACCAAACTGTAAAGAAGGTAGTGCTTTTACTCGAACAAATCGCTTGTACTTCCATAACCATCCAAAACGAATGGATTTAAAGTAGCCTTTCGTAACATATGCAGCTAAATATGGGTGCAATTCCACAGAAAATTTATGCATGTTGAGATTTTGAATCAAGTATTTCAACCTGTTTTCAATCTCATCCAATATCACTACACTCGAACCTATTTCTCCAGTTCCTTTGCAGGTTGGGCATTTTTCGTTTGTAGAAACAGCCATCTCGGGTCTAACACGCTGACGGGTGATTTGAATTAACCCGAATTGACTCATCGGTAAAATTTTATGTTTGGCACGATCTGATTTCATGGCTTCTTTTAACTTTTCATAAATCAGCTTTTTATTTCCTGCCGACTTTTGATCAATAAAATCTACCACAATAATTCCACCCATGTCGCGTAATCGAAGTTGACGTGCAATTTCTTCGGCTGCCTCCAAATTTACTTTTAAGGCATTTTCTTCCTGGTTAATTTCTTTACCCGCAGTATTTCCGCTGTTTACATCAATTACATGCAGCGCCTCGGTATGTTGTACAATTAGGTAACAACCTCCTAAAAAATTAACTTGCTGGCCAAAGCTTGTTTTGATTTGCTTATCTACACCAAAATGCTCAAATATGGAAGATTTGCCATTGTATAACTTTACAATTTTTTCCAAATGTGGTGCCTTGTGTTTTACGTAAGCTTTAATTTCGTTGTATAAATAATTATCATTTACGTGGCAGCCAACAAAATCTTCATTAAGTATATCTCTTATAAGCGTAAAAGACCTGTCGCGCTCTCCTAGTAATTTCTGTGGCGGATTTGCTTGTCTTAATTGAAGTACAAGATCCTCCCATTTTGCCATCAATTCTTTCAAATCAGCTTCCAGATCTTCTCCTGCTTTGTTCTCAGCAACGGTTCTAACAATAACACCAAAGTTTTCAGGTTTGATTGCCTGAACAAGTTTTTTCAACCTGTTTCGTTCTTCAATTTTTACAACCTTTTTTGAAATGGAAACTCCTTCGTTAAAAGGAATGAGCACCACATATCTTCCTGCTAATGATAATTCTGAAGTAAGCCGTGGACCTTTGTTGGAAATGGGTTCTTTAGATACCTGAACAACAACCCGTTGATGACGCGTAAGCAATTGTCCAACTTTACCCGATTTCTCAATATCAGATTCATTGTCTCTTTTCTTTGGCCAAACAGCTGTTTTATCGTTATTCATTACCATATTGGTAAACTTGTGTAACGATTTTATTTGTGGACCCAAATCAAGATAATGCAAAAACGCATCTCGCTCATAGCCTACGTCAATAAACGCAGCATTAAGCCCGGGCATCAGTTTATTCACTGTGCCCAAATAAATATCACCAACAGCGTAGTTGTTATCTGCCTTTTCGTATTGAAGCTCTATAAGCTTCTTATCTCGAAGCAACGCAATTTCAACCCCACCACTAGGATGTACATGGATGACTAATTCCTGACTCACTTTTATCCGTATTAAACAATAAGAATGGATACTACGCGATTAAACCGCACAGTATATTCAAATAAGCTAATGCTATTTTTTCTTATGTCTGTTTTTCCTCAGTCTCTTCTTACGTTTGTGAGTGGCTATCTTATGTCTTTTTCTTTTTTTACCGCTTGGCATAGCTAAATGTTATTAAGTTGTTCTATAATTTTTTCTACTTCTTTTTTCGACTCTTTGTCGTTTAATAATGTTTTGCACTTCTCATAAGTGCTAATTGCTTTTTTAGTTTCTCCATGTTTGGCGTAAGCCTCACCCAGATAAAAGTAAAACTCGGCATTAAATGGCTGCAACTGTACCAATTTTTCAAATCGAATAATGGCTTTATCATATTGGGTAGACCGCATAGACAGGATTCCCAATGTGTAAATTGCTTGTATATTGTTGCTGTCTTTTTCTATAACCTCTCTCAGCAACGACACCCCGCCCATTACTTCTCCATCCAATTCTACTTTGCATGTAGCAAGACCAACTTTTGCATCCAAATTATTGGGATTCATTTCCAACACTTTTTCAAATGCGCTTTTGGCCATACTGCCTGAGTAAAACATTTTAGAACTGTCTGAATCAGTTGCTGCAATCCCTAAAAATTTTGTACCTAAAATATAATAATTCTGTTCTGTAGGCACCAAATCAGTGTATTGTTTAAAATAGTAGGCTGCAATATGAGCATCAATACTATCCCACATTAATACAAGGGACTGAAGTGATTCTTTGCTATTATCAGATTTAAGCTTGTCATTCAACTCCTTCAAATCTGATGTAAGTGCATTATATTTTTGATCAATAAATGCATTCATATTGAATTCAGGAACTGCAGCTGTTGGTGTATTTGTAGTATCAACCTCTTTTACATTGGATTTATATCCTTTGGCAAAAAGAAATACCGCAATTAATGCTACTGCAGAGATAAAAATGACTTTGGCTTTGCTCAATCTATCAAAGATTATTTCGCAGCAGCTTTAGCAGCTTTGGTTTTAACAGTATCGCTTCGCTTTACTTTATCAACAAAAGTTTTGGCTGGCTTAAAACTTGGGATGTAATGCTCATCAATCACCATCGCGGTGTTTTTAGAGATATTACGTGCTATTTTCTTTGCTCTTTTCTTGATTACAAAGCTTCCGAAACCACGGAAGTAAACATTTTTTCCATCTACCATCGAGTTACGTACTACCTTAAAGAAAGATTCTACTGCCTCTTGTACCTGCATTTTATCAATGCCCGTCTTGTTTGAAATCTCAGCGATTACTTCTGCTTTTGTCATTTTCTGTGCTTTTTAAGTTGTTATTAATTAATTATCAATCAAATATTATTGTTTACTGATTTTTAAATAAGGGTTGCAAATGTATAAAAACAGATTAGAAAATTCATAACTGCCTGATAATTTTTATTTAGGCCAAACATTTTTTATAAAAAAAACTCTTTTTAACCCTTGTTAGGTTGATTGTCTTTTCTTTGCTGTATGTGGCCTGAACTGATAAAATGGTACGAAAAAAACAAAAGAGATTTACCTTGGAGACATTCAAATGATCCATATTTAATTTGGTTATCTGAAATTATTTTACAACAAACCCGAGTTGAGCAAGGATTACCCTACTACAATAGATTTGTTGCAGCTTTCCCAACAGTTGACAAATTGGCCAATGCCTCGGAAAGTGAAGTAATGAAATTTTGGCAAGGGCTAGGCTATTACAGCCGAGCCATTAATATGCACCGCACGGCAAAGTATATATATGAGGAGTTGAATGGAGTATTCCCCAAATCCTATAAGGAACTTATTTCCTTAAAAGGTATTGGTCCTTATACTGCATCTGCAGTAGCTTCTTTTGCATTTAACGAAGCTAAAGCGGTTTTGGATGGCAATGTTTTCAGGGTATTATCTAGAGTTTTTGCTGAATCAACACCTATAAATAGTACAAAAGGCAAAAAAATATTTGCTCAATTGGCTGATGAAGTACTGAATAAAAGGCATCCATCCCAACATAATCAGGCTATCATGGAGCTTGGGGCTTTGGTTTGCAAACCAAGGCAACCGCTTTGTAATAAATGTCCGATAAATTACAAATGTGAAGCCCATAGACTGGGCTATCAGGAAAAGCTCCCGGTAAAAATTGCCAAAAACAAGCCTATATCTCGTTTCTTTAACTACTTGTTTATTATCGATTATGGAAACACCTACGTAAAAAAAAGGGACCAGTCCGGCATTTGGAAAAAACTTTACGAACCCATACTTATCGAGGCTGATAAATTGATGGATGAAGAACAACTCATGGAAAATATCCGTATTTTTCTTCAACCGGGAAAGAAAAAACCCATAGCTGCTTTTGAAACAAAACATCAATTAACTCATCAAACTATTTATGCTTCGTTCTGGATAATTGAAAATCCAAAGAAAATTAATCTCAACAAGGACTTTGAAAAGATAAAAATAGGTGACCTTCACCTCTTGCCAATACACAGACTTTTTGATAAATTCCTACAAAATTATACCTTGCACTTGAAATAATACCTTGATATGTCGTTAAATAAAGTAATGCTCATAGGAAATGTTGGAAGAGATCCGGAGGTAAGATACCTCGATAAAGATAAGGTTGTATCTACTTTTTCAATTGCAACATCTGAAAACTACACCGACAGAATTACTGGTGAGAAAAAAACAGAAACAGAGTGGCATCGATTGGAAATGTGGGACAACCTGGCAAAAATTGCTGAAAAATATATTAAAAAGGGTAGCCAAATATACGTAGAAGGCAAATTGCGAGCTGAAAATTGGAAAGACAAAGACGGGAATGAAAAAACAGGCATCAAAATTCGTGTAACCGCGCTAACACTTCTTGGCAGTAGGAATAACGACACTAAATCTTCTGATGAATCTTCACCTAAGGATATAAACACAACAACTCATCAGCCGCAATCTGATGATGATTTGCCTTTTTAATTTATAAATAAATTTATCATTGGATAGTAGTAGTATTTCTTCTGAACCTCCGCAATGGCCATTGGCTGAAACATCATTACTCTTAGATGTTGGCGTATCTGGCTGGATAGCCTTTTTTATCAGCCTAATTGTACTGATAATTTTTATTTTGCTTTCAGGCATGTTTTCAGCTTCTGAAAATGCTTTTTTCTCATTAACCACTTCAGATATTGATGAACTTAATGAAGAGGAAAATGCAAACGTTACCTACGTTAATAAATTGCTTCAACATCCCAAACACTTACTTGGCACAGTTCTCATTGCGAATACATTTGTTAACATCAGTATTGTAATGATTTCTACTTACATGCTATCATTGGTATTTAACTTTGAGTCCTACAAACTTTTTGGATTTTTTGTTGAAGTCGTATTTATAACATTCATCATTGTGTTGTTCGGGGAAATTATCCCTAAAATCTACGCTGTTCAAAATAATAAAAAGCTTTCTTTAATACTCTCCCGACCCATGTATTACATGTGGCGTATTTTAAATCCTTTGGTATATTTACTTGTCAGGTCTACTTCAATAATAGATAAACGGGTAACCAAAAAAGGCCATATTTTAAGCATGGATGAATTAAGTCATGCCATTGATATCACGGCAGAATCAGACACGCCCAAAGAGGAAAAAACAATTCTAAAATCAATTATCAATTTTGGTAATACGGATGTAAAGTCAATCATGAAACAAAGACCTGATATATCAGCACTTGATGCCAAAATGCCTTTTAGAGAGGTGTTGACAAAAATCAATGCACTTGGATATTCACGCGTCCCTGTTTACAAAAACAACCTAGATAATGTTATAGGCATTTTGTATATCAAAGATTTGTTGCCACATATTGATAAAGACAATGATTTCAACTGGATAACACTTATAAGAAAACCCTATTTTGTTCCGGAAAGCAAAATGATTGATGATTTGCTAAAAGACTTTCAAAATAAAAGGGTACACATGGCTCTTGTAGTGGATGAATTTGGAGGTGTGAGCGGTATCATTACCATGGAAGATATTTTGGAAGAAATATTTGGTGAAATAAATGACGAATTTGATGAGGATGAAGTTTTCTATTCAAAAATAAACGATAACACATTTGTATTTGAAGCCAAGATATTAATTAACGACATGTGCCGTTATATGGAAATTGAACCTTCAGAGTTTGAAGAAATCCGAAACGAATCGGACACATTGGGTGGTTTACTACTTGAGATAAACGGAGAAATCCCATTAAAAGGTGCAACAATTACCTACAATAACTATGAATTTATCGTTGAATCAGTTGATAAAAGAAGAATCAAACGGGTTAAGGTAACGCGAAAAACAGATGAATAAGATACATATCATTCCATATTTTTTCATTTTTATACTTGCATGGCTAGCAACCGGCTGTAATGATGATTACGTTCCTAAACCTCGCGGATTTCAAAGACTAGAACTTCCTAAACATGAATACAAAAATATCAGCTCACCTTGCGGTTTCAGTTTCGATATTCCTATGTATGCACAATTGGTTCCTGACTCGCACCCACGAGCTGAGAAATGTTGGTATAATCTTTATTATATTCCGTTTAATGCAACTTTACATTTAAGTTACAAACCTGTTAGTAGCAGAGCAGCTCTTATACAAATGACCGAAGATGCCAGAACCATGGTTTACAAGCACACCATTAAAGCGGATGAAATTTATGAAAGCAGTTTTGGAAAAGAAAATTTTAGAGGTATGATGTATGAGCTAAGTGGAAGCACTGCCACGAATTTTCAATTTTATGTAACCGACACTTCTAGCCATTTCATTTTAGGCTCCTTATATTTCAACGACCGCACCAATAGCGATTCCATTGCTCCTGCATTGGCCCATTTAAAAACGGATATCCTATACATGCTGAACTCATTGCAATGGAAGTAATATCGCCAAAACTATAGCCCGACTATTGTCGTTTTATAGTGTAACCAAAAATGAAACGCTATTTCAGTATTCTCATACTTCTCCTAATTTTTTCCTCCGCATCTTACGCTCAGGATAAAGTTGCTTTTAATGGTTATATAAAAGACTCAGCAAATGGAGAAACCTTAATTGGCGCAACTATTTACATCAAAGAATTGCGCATAGGCACACAAACCAACGAATACGGATACTTTACCATCAATATTCCCAAAGGAAAATATGTTGTCATTTTTTCGAATCAGGGCTACACTACCATTGAAAGAAGTTTTGACATTAACGCTGCAAAACAGGTTAATATCAACATGAATACATTGGGAATGGTAGCACAGGAAGTAGTCATCAGTAGTGAGCGCAATGACAGAAATGTGAAGAGTACGGAGATGAGTAAGTTTGAAATTAGTGGGCAAAAAGTAAAAGAACTTCCTGTAGTATTAGGTGAAGCGGATGTATTAAAAGCAATAACACTCTTACCCGGTATAAAATCTGGAGGCGAAGCTAGTACAGGTTTTTATGTAAGAGGAGGAGGTCCTGACCAAAATCTAATTTTGATGGATGAGGGAGTAATTTATAATGCCTCTCACCTACTCGGATTTCTTTCTGTTTTTAATACCGATGCTGTACGAAATGTTGAAATTATTAAAGGTGGTATGCCTGCACAATATGGTGGCCGATTATCTTCTATACTCAATGTAAGCTTGAAGGAAGGCAATAACCAACAACTACAAGGAACAGGTGGTATTGGTTTAATTTCATCAAGACTTGCATTGGAAGGTCCTATTATTAAAAACAAGAGTTCATTTATGGTTTCTGCCCGAAGAACTTATATTGATGTTGTTGTGAAACCTTTTATTGCAGACAGTCTACGTTCAAATGGCTACTACTTTTATGATATCAATGCTAAACTTAATTACGTCATTTCGGAAAAAGACAGAATCTACGTTTCCGGATATTATGGACGTGACCTTTTTACCTTTAAAAGCCCCCAAAATCGTGACATAAAATTCAATATTAACTGGGGAAATGCAATGATTGGGGTTCGTTGGAATCATATTTTTGGAAACAGTATTTTCAGCAACCTGTCAATTATTTATAACCGCTATGATCTTGGAAATCGTTTTGAGTTTGGGCAAAATAATTTCAATATTGTATTCACAGCCAATAGTGGTATTCGAGATTGGAATATCAAATATGATCTTCAGCACAATGTTAGCGAAAAGCATAAATTAAAATATGGTGCCGGATACATCTTTCATACTTTTCAGCCCGGAATTGCAAACGGACAGGCAGGCGGGACATCCATCAATAATACCATACAAAATCAGTATGCTCACGAAGCTGCATTATATATTCAAGATGAGTGGAAAGTAAATCACCGTTTAAGTTTAAATTTGGGATTACGCTACGTTGCATTCAACATGATTGGTCCGTATACCGAGAATTTATTTGATGAAACAAATATTCAAACAGGCACAGGCCAAATTTGGGCAAAAGGTGAGAGTATTGCTTTTTATGACGGGTTAGAGCCCAGAGCTGCGGCAACGTATTTATTAAATTCGAGTTCAAGTGTTAAAGCCTCGTTCACACGCACCAATCAATTTTTGCATTTAGCTACCACCTCAGGTGCATCGTTCCCTGCTGATTTATGGATTCCAAGTTCCCGATTGGTAAAACCACAACAAGCCAATCAGTATGCCGTTGGGTATTTCAGGAATTTTAAAAATAATGAATATGAATTTTCTGTTGAGTCTTACTACAAGCCCATGTTTAACCAAATTGAATTTGAACCCGGTACGCAATTATACCTTAATCAAAACTTGGAAAGCACCATCATATCAGGAACCGGGCTCTCGTACGGAGTAGAATTTTTTACCAAGAAAAAATTTGGAAACACAACCGGATGGATTGGATATACATGGAGTAGGACTACAAGACAATTTGATGAATTGAACTATGGCCAATCTTTCTATTACAGATATGATCGCACGCATGACATTTCATTTGTTCTCACGCAAGTAATCAACCGCAAATGGTCGGCAAACTTTGTATTCGTTTACGGAACAGGCAATGCCACTACCCTTCCTACTTCACGTATGCCTTTTCGCATTGGTTTTGATCCTACTACAGGTCAACCCTCTTTCCTATTTGTTGATATTTATGATAAGGTAAATTCATTCAGGCTTCCGGCTTACCATAGGGCAGATATTTCATTTACTTATCTGCATAAGAAAACGGCTAAGTGGGAGTCATCATGGAACTTTTCCATTTACAATGTTTACAATAGGGCAAATCCTTATTTCATATATTTTGTTCCCGATATCGCAGCGCAAGAAGTAAAAGCATATATGGTATATTTGTTTCCAATATTACCATCAATAACATGGAATTTTAAGTTCTAAGTAAAAATGAAATTAAAAAACTTTATCTTATTTATTCTTTTGTTTGTGATGCTGTCTTGTGAAAAAGAAATTGAAATTGATCTTCCACCATCTACGCCACAATGGGTGGTTGAAGCGGCTATCAACCAATATTCTCCTACCCTTAATTATGTATTTATTTCACAAACTGTTGATTATTTCAAACCCGATTTGACTTCGGGTGGTGAAGGTGGTGCTGACGTTCGCATTGTGAAAGGACGAATTTCGGGGACCGACACGATTTATGATGGACCAGAAACCCAATTCTTGGGCATTGGAAATATACCGGGTGCAGATACACTAATTGAGGATATTGATTTGTTGAAAAATCTGCAAGGAATCTATTTGAACCCAACATTCGTAGGTGAGATTGGGGCAGTATATCAATTACGTATTCAACTAAAAAATGGACACCTTATTTCCGGAAATACCTACATCCCCCAACCGGTTATCGTTGATACCATTATGTACAGCTTGGGTGGCAATCCTGATGACCAAGGCAGAGAAGATGCGTTCTTAACTTTTTTCTGGAATGACCCTCCTGAACAAAACAACTACAGGTTGTTTGTAAATAAATCAACCTTCAACTTTTTGCTTGGTTGGGGCGCGGTTGATATTATTCGCACATTTGACGACAGGCAGCAAAATGGCGTATATAGAGGTTATTCGTTCTTTTCTCCGTTCAAACAACAAGATACAGTAAACCTCTATTTAACCACAATTGGAAGAACTGAATTTCTATTTTGGGAATCGTTTAGTGATGCTTCAAGCAATGGTGGTCCTTTTGCTACTCCTATTCAATTAAAATCAAATATCAAAGGAGCTTTGGGAACCTTCACCGGTTTTGGCGTAGCCTATAAACGTGAGATTATAAAGTAAAGACATTTTCTACTTCATGTCATTTAGGTAACGCTCATCAATAATATTCATGTGGTGAATTTCATGCCCAAGTATTGCAAATAAAATAGCACGTACCGTAACGGACTTTCCATTTGCCATTCCTTTATTGTCAAGCTCTGTATTTGAAAAAGACTTAAACAACTCGATGGTTGATGCTCGTAACACAGAGAACTCTCTTGCAAGATCGTTCATATTTCTTCGGGTTGCATGGCTATTTGCAACGTAACTGTTCTCATCAAATCCTGGCAATGATTGTTGTTCACTACGGGCTATACTCAGTGCCCTATATGCAAATATTCTTTCACAATCAATTAAGTGCTGAATGATTTCTTTAATATTCCATTTAGCCTCGGCATATCGGTAATGCTGCGTTTCTTCATCAATAGATGTGATCAGATCTATAGTTTCATAATGTTTGGTTAGCATCAATTCCATTATGTTTCCGGCTGGTATAAGTTTGATATAATTGTTTAGGTACTCTGGGTAAGTTCCTGGTTCCGGTTTTAAAATTTCCATTACTTTTTATTTTTATATAGTTTCAATACATATTTATCTATTGGGAAGGTGAGCATTTCTTCATCTAATTCAGTTATTGGTACCCAATTAAATTTCAGATGCTCTTCTCTGTCGTTTATTTTAATAATACGTTCAGACAAATCCATTTGACTAAGGTTGGAGTTACTTGCAACCAAATAATAAACTGATATGATTTGATCTTCCGGCCTGAAAAAACTTTGCTGAAAAAAATCGGTTGTATAGAAATGCGATAGAGGAATTACATCAAGATAAGTTTCCTCTTTAAATTCCCTGACCAAACAATCCAAAGTACCTTCTCCTAGCTCCAAACCGCCACCCGGAAATTTGGTAAATGCAAAATCTCCTACTTTTTCGCTTACCAACAAAAGTTGATTATTGTGTTCTAGCAATCCATATACCCTGATATTAAATTTTGTAATCATTACTTCACCGAAAATAACATACCCACATTTAGTTGAAGAAAAATCGGATAAGATTTTAACGGAGTAGTACTTACAGAAATAGGACTAATGCCAATCATTGGTTGAATATAATAAATATGTTTATCTTCTCCTCTGATGTCAAGCCTGTATCCAAACAATAAATTTAATCCAAACCCTGCAGCTTCATATCCGGTAGAGTCAAACTTAAATACCTCTTCGCCATCCACTACAAATTCATCAAGCTTTGCTTTAATATCATGATTTAAAAGAATATTTGTTGAGAAACCTCCCGAAATACGGTGTACATATTTAAGGTCGCGGGTTTGGGATACGATATAATTAGCCAAAATTGGGATTTGCAAATACTGATATCTATAAGAATATGTAATACTTTTTGTTGAGCCAGATAATTCTTCTACCCTCCCCGTACCCATTCCGGGATAGGTTGTATCTTTAAAATTTATTCCTCCTTGCTTGCGTTGAAACCCAATATCCAGATAGGTCAACCCTGTTTGAATACTCCACTTCTTATTTAGCGCATACTGAAATTGAGCTGAGATACCTAAGGTAACTCTTCCATTTTGGTATGTTTTTATACTGTCTGAATATTCAGTATAAGAATATGATTTACCAGGCACCAAATTATTGTCTGTAGAAGTGTTTATAGCTGTGCTATAAATAATGTGGGCACCTCCTCCAACCAATATTTTTTCTTGAGTTTGTGCATATAATATATAAGGAAAAATAAGTAGTAAAAGTAAAAATCTCATTGCGCAAATAAACAGATTAATTCTGTCTGTTAATACCCAATTTTACCGAAATTACATTTGAATATGGCAGAGATGAATTGCTGCCGGCATTTGCCAAAGCATAGTCTACGGAAAAATTATTGATCTTTATTCCTGCACCTACACTTGGCATCATGGTATATGAGGTTTCACCGCTGATATCTGTTTGTTGTTGTATATTCATTGTGCCTCCACGCAAGAAGACCATGTTCCTATATCCTAATTCCAATCCAATACGTGGATCCACATTAATCACTGAACTTTTAACCAATACATTTCGTTTACCATCAAAGGTTAAGTCTGCATTTAATTCAGGCAATACGGAGAATTTGTCACTAAAAAACAACCATTTCCTAGCTATACCTAATTGTATTCTTGGGGCTGTGAGTTCTAAAGAGTTTTCGGGTAGTTTATTGTTGGTTTGTAATAGTACTTGCTTATCCGATTCAGAAAAAGTGAAGCTCCACACATTGAATGTTGTAGTAACATCCCTGAGCATGGCCCCCATTTTCCATTTGTTAATTTCATATTGAGCTCCGATATCAAAACCAAATCCCCAAGCATTTGCAAAGTCGCCAACCACCCGCCTAATAATTTTTGCATTGGCTCCAACTTTCAGGTTCTTAATGCCTAGATTTCTGGCATACGAACCAATAAATGCATAGTCAATTGCCGAAAAACTTTGTACCCGCGAATAATCTATTTGTCCGTTTTGGAATAAATTGAGCGTGTTTGGAATGTCATCTACACCAACCCTTATGAGCGATATAGCAAGTGCACTCTGATCTGCAAATTTAAATGCCAGTGTTCCATAATCCTGTTTCACAATTCCGGCAAATTGCTCATTGTGCATCAGTGAGAGTTGAATATTGTTATTGATATCAAGTAAACCAGCCGGATTCCAGTATGCCGAAGTTGCATCATCAGTAGTAGCCAAGACTGCATTACCCATACCTGCAGCACGCGCACCAACACCTATTGACAGAAATTCATTGCTATATTTAAGAAACTGTGCATTTGCAGTTCCGCCAACAAGTAGGAGTAAAAAAAGCTTAAGTAGCTTCATTAAATAAATATTCGTTTTATTGATTCAAGTAGTTTATCACCATCGGCAAAATAAGTAATTTCCAATTCTGTCAAAATATTTTCAAGCTCTTTGGCGTCACTTTGACCAAGTTCTGGCAAACCTACTCTGTTCATGATTCTGTTTAACGAGTAAATAAACTTATTATTATCTGTATAGTACCTAATGTATTGTACTTTTCTGAAGTGGTTGATTCTGTTGATATAATTATCTATTTCGTTTCCTTTATTCATTTCCAAGAAACCTCTTAATTCTGCATCATTTACACTATTCAGATCATCATAAAACTGATTTGTTAATTCCGGAAAAGTATTTACCATAATCCTATCCAGCATCAATTCGAAACAAATATGTGCAATAAACCACTTACGCTGGAAATGGATAGTAAAATTTCCAGTTGAAAATGCCTGGTTAAATATATTTGTGTGTTCTTCAAAAAATTTACTGGAGTGAAATCCTTTATCAGACAAAAGATGCTGATAACAACCCTCAACAATATTTTCCCCGAAATTATTATGTGCATTCAATTTATTAAAATTCGGGATAGCACCCTTAAACATATCAGGCAAAATGAGTCCAATATTATAATGTTCCTGATCTTTTTTATGATCAATAATATAGTGAAGCAGGTAATTCAATTGTTCAATGTCTTCCTCTTTTTTTTACCAAACCATTCTTGTTATACTTTGCCTTATAATCTTTTCCGGGGTTATCAAATTGCGCACAATCCTTCTTCGATTTACAAGATGGCATTACAAGAATTAACGAAAATGCAATTGTAAATAGTCTGATATTTTTTATGATTTGCTTCATTGTATAAGATTCAAAAATAAAAAAAGTCTCGTAACAATGTTACGAGACTTTTGATTTGAAAGATAACTTATCCTAAAATTATTTCTTCTTAGGAGCAGCCTTCTTTGCAGCAGCTTTCTTTGCAGCAGCTTTCTTAGGAGCAGCTTTCTTTGCAGCAGCTTTCTTAGGAGCAGCTTTCTTTGCAGCAGCTTTCTTAGGAGCAGCTTTCTTTGCAGCAGCTTTCTTAGGAGCAGCTTTCTTTGCAGCAGCTTTC
>CAYSBE010000014.1:0-34295 GCA_964429245.1 uncultured Bifidobacteriaceae bacterium
CTCGAACCCGCGACCCCGTGCGTGACAGGCACGTATTCTAACCAACTGAACTACCACACCATGTTTTAGGGGATGCAAATATAGCGCTGTCAACCGTTTTGACAAACATTTTTTAAAAAGATTTTTATTTTTCCATTCTTGCTTACATTAGCAGCCCAATTAAGACACACATTTCCTATGGCTTATTTTGATTTTGAAAAACCAATTGAAGAACTTGAGTTGCAAATTGAGAACCTTAAAAAAACTGCAGATAAAAACAAGTTGGATTTAGGTGCCTCTATTAAAGAATTAGAGGAAAAGAAAATGCAAACCCAAAAAGATATTTATGAAAACCTTACCGGTTGGCAACGAGTTCAAATATCTAGACATCCTGAAAGGCCTTATACCCTTGACTATATTGAACATTGCTTTAGTGATTTTATTGAATTACATGGCGATAGAAATGTAAAAGATGATCAAGCAATGATTGGGGGACTGGCCAGAATAAATAATCAATCGGTAATGGTAATTGGGCAACAAAAAGGCCGCAATACCAAGCAGCGTCAATTAAGGAATTTTGGAATGGCAAATCCTGAAGGTTACCGTAAAGCACTGAGATTGATGAAGCTGGCTGAGAAATTTAATATACCTGTTGTTACACTAATCGATACTCCTGGCGCATCTCCCGGGCTTGAAGCCGAAGAACGCGGACAAGGTGAGGCTATTGCCAAAAATCTTTTGGAAATGAGTGTGTTGAAAGTTCCTATTATTTGTGTGATTATTGGCGAAGGTGCATCCGGAGGTGCTTTAGGTATAGGTGTTGGAGATAGGGTATTAATGATGGAAAATACTTGGTATTCTGTAATCTCTCCTGAGTCGTGCTCAAGTATATTATGGAGAAGTTGGGATTTTAAGGAAAAAGCTGCTGCTGCATTAAAGCTAACAGCTACCGATATGTTGGGTAATCGATTGATAGATGGCATTATTCCTGAACCAATGGGTGGTGCACATAACGATACCGCTACAACTTATGCTACATTTAGAAGTGAGATTATTAAGCAACTGGACACATTGTTGAAAATAGATACAGAAGCACTCATCAACCAGCGTATAGAAAAGTTCTCAGGAATGGGAGCCTTTACCGAAGAATAAGTTTAATCTGTTTTTTGGTGTACATCAGGCATTTGCCATTGTCGGTATTTTGCTCCTATGCGAATCACAATGATTAAAAAGCCTGACCATAAGGATACCAAGTTTGCATCATCAATAAACTTATTAAGTATAAAATAAAGCACCCCTCCTGCTATGCAAGCTGATGCATATACATCTTTTCTAAATACATAAGGAATCTCGTTAAGCAAAACATCCCGAATAATGCCTCCAAAACAACCACTAATGGTTCCAATGGCTATACAAATGAGTGGATGAAGATGAAAGGCAATGCCTTTATTAATGGCAACAATACAAAAAAATGCAAGCCCTATGGTATCAAACCAAAACATGGTATGCTTAAGCCTGCGTACATATTTCATAAAAAACAATGCAATAAGATAACATACCAATACTGTATAAATTGTTTCCATATCATTTAGCCAGGCAACGGGAAAGCTGCCAATCATCATATCACGTAAAGTCCCACCTCCAACTGATGTTACAAAAGCCAAGACCAAAATACCAAATACATCCAGCTTCTTTTGAACTGCTGATAATGCACCGGAAAGCGCAAATGCTACAATACCTATTAACTCTACGATATTGTTAAATGTTAGTTCCATTTTTTAAATTCCAAGGGGTAGTTGGTTGTTTAATAGTGTAAACGACATACGGTGATAAGGAGTGGCACCAAACTTTACTATGGCTTCCCGATGACCGATGGTTGGGTATCCCATATTTCGGTTCCAGCCATATTCAGGAAACGATTCATGTATTTTCATCATAAACTCATCTCGGTATGTTTTTGCAAGTATAGATGCAGCAGCAATACTTTGGTATTTTGAGTCGCCCTTTACAATACATTCATGTTTAATTCGCTTATAGGGAATAAAACGATTGCCATCTATCAATAAGAGTTCTGGTTCAAGGTGCAACATATCCAGTGCCTTGTGCATTGCCATAAATGATGCTTTAAGAATATTGTATTTATCAATTTCATGATTATCGAGCATAGCCACTCCAAAACCTAAAGCCTTATCCTCTATTTCGAATCTTAATAAATCGCGTTGTTTGGATGATAATTTCTTAGAATCATCCAATCCGATAATTTTTGCATCTCCCAATATAACTGCTGCTGCAAACACAGGACCTGCTAGGCATCCTCTACCCGCTTCGTCACAGCCGGCTTCAAGCTTGCCTTTGATATAATATCGTTTTAAGCCCATTTGTATAACGAAGATATGGCAAACCCGATTTAAATAATCCACAGGTTAACTACACTAACGATTTACATTTTATTTGAAGTCGATTACATGTATTTTCGCCCTCATGAGCAATTTGAATTTTGTAAAAGAAATGCAATGGCGCGGCATGCTTCAAGACATGATGCCCGGTACAGATGAAGAACTAAGCAAAGGAATGGTGAGTGGATATATCGGCTTCGACCCTACGGCTGATTCTTTACATGTAGGCCATTTAATGCAAGTAATGACACTCATCCACTTTCAACGTGCGGGTCACAAACCTTATGCACTTGTAGGTGGAGCTACAGGTATGGTGGGTGATCCATCCGGAAAAAGCGCTGAACGGAATCTTCTAAGTGAGAATGTACTTAATCATAATGTACAGTGTATTCACACCCAACTTGAAAAGTTTCTTGATTTTAATTGTGGCGCAAATAGTGCTGTAATGGTAAATAATTACGATTGGTTTAAAACATTTTCGTTTCTTGATTTTATACGAGATGTAGGAAAACACATTACTGTAAATTACATGATGGCAAAAGACAGTGTAAAGCGAAGGCTTGAAGGAGAATCAGGCATGTCATTTACTGAGTTCACTTACCAATTGGTTCAAGGATATGACTTCTACTATTTATGGAAAAACCATGGTATAAAAATACAAATGGGTGGTAGTGACCAATGGGGTAATATCGTTACTGGAACTGAACTCATTCGAAGAAAAGACAGCGGTGAAGCATTTGCGCTTACGACCAATCTGATTAAAAAATCTGATGGCACCAAATTTGGTAAAACAGAAAGTGGTGCTGTGTGGCTTGACCCTAAAAAAACATCTCCTTACAAGTTCTATCAATTTTGGTTAAATGCCAGTGATGATGATGTAAAAAGCTGGATTCGTATTTTCACCCTTTTAACAAAAGAAGAAATTGAACTATTAGAAGCGGAGCACTTACCGGCTCCACATTTACGCATCTTGCAAAAAGCACTGGCCAAAGACATCACCATTCGGGTGCATGGAATTGAAGAATACAACAATGCGGTTGCAGCTGCCGAAATTTTATTTGGTAATAGCACAGCTGAAGCCTTTGCCAAACTTGATGAAGCCACCTTTCTAGATATTTTTGATGGGGTTCCAAATTTTAAAGTTGCAAAATCCAATTTGCAATCCGGTATTCCGTTGGTTGATTTTTTAGCTGATAGTACACAGGTATTTCCATCAAAAGGTGAAGCTAAAAAAATGCTCCAAGGTGGCGGTGTGAGCATTAACAAAAGCAAACTTGAAGACATAAATGCACTTGTTAATTTAGCGCATTTAATCAACGATAAATACATCATCGTGCAAAAAGGCAAAAAAAATTACTACCTCATTATTGCAGAATAATTAACCGCTATTATTTTATCAAATGAATAACTATAGAACATATAATCCTGCCGAACTAAAAGTAATGGAGCTTCAAGGTTTATTGCAGGGAGCCATTGCTCCACGACCTATTTGTTTTGCAAGCACCATTGACAAAGAGGGAAACGTGAACCTGAGTCCGTTCAGTTTTTTTAATATGTTCAGCACCAAACCACCGATTCTTATTTTCTCACCGGCAAGAAGGGGAAGAGACAATACTACCAAACATACACTCGAAAATGTTTTGGAAGTTCCTGAGGTTTGTATCAATGTGGTGACTTATGAGATGGTGCAACAAACAAGCCTAGCAAGTACAGAGTATCCGAAAGGTACAAATGAATTCCTAAAAGCGGGATTAACTGAAGAACCCTCTCTAACAATTAAGCCTCCAAGAGTTAAGGAATCTCCTGTTCAATTAGAGTGTGTGGTTAATCAAATTATCTCATTAGGAAACGAAGGTGGCTCGGGAAACCTTGTCATTTGTGAGATTAAGCTTTTTCATGTGAATGTAGATGTATTAAATGCCGTAGGAAAAATAGACCAAGAAAAAATTGATTTGGTAGCAAGGCTTGGTGGTGATTGGTATGCCCGTGCTCATGGGAATGCATTATTTGAAGTACCCAAACCACTCACGACTTTAGGAATGGGCGTTGATATCCTTCCGGAAGAAATAAGACACAGCCATATATTAACAGGAAATGATTTAGGAATGCTTGGTAATACTGAGCTCGTTCCGGATTATGAAAGCATAGAAGTATATATAAGGATGCATAAGGAATTACGTGATATTTTACAAAGTAAGAAAGACCATGACTTACAAATTGCACTGCACACATTGGCGCATGAACTTTTGCTAAAAAATGAAGTTGCAAGTGCATGGAAAGTATTATTAAGTAAACAGGTTAATCTAACTTAAATGATAAAACACAATAAGTTTTTTGTTATACTGATATTCATATTTGCTGTAAGTTGTATTAGCAAACAGATTGGGTATTTCGAAGTTTCGCCTTATACCCATATTTCATCAGATAAAATTAATCAACCATTATACATTAAAATCAGTAGCCGCATAGAGGATCATTTTACCGTTAAAAACCTAGGAATTGAAACAAAAGTTTCTTCTTTCCGAATGAGTTTAATGCATGCGTGTAAAAAAGCTTTTAAGGATGTATTTTCAGAAATCCACATGTATATGGAAGGCGACCAAGGCTTCAGACTAGAGATACAACATTTTGAACCTACATGGGACATCGAAGACTCAAAGTCTGACTCGATTTACAATGATGTTTATTGCAATATAAACTATGGATGCACCCTTTACCGTGATGATACGTTTATTTCAAGTTCAAGTGGAAAAGTGCGCATAAAATACGGTGATAACAATCTATTTAACATTGAAAGCTTATTTAAAGAAACTGTAAAACTTGCTGTTGCCGATATGGCTCAAAATCTTTACAAAAAATAACTACAACTGATTGTTTAAACGTTTTATAATTCCTTGCCATCCGTATGTAGTGTAAAACTCATGCGGCAAGTTTTTAGGCTCCCGAATGTTTTTCACAATGGCTTCAGCAAACGCATCCCAATCATGATCATTTATTACAACAAGACAATTCCCACATACACCGACATCAATACCCTCAGCGCCATTTACTGTGGAAATAACCCGTTGGCCTCTTGCAAGCGTATCGATTGCTTTAGTCTTTACTCCTCCGCCACTTAATAGCGGATTCAACATCATATCAGCTGCATCAATATAGCTATTGATATCATCAACAAAACCGACATACGTAATCTCCGACTTACCATCAAATTTATTTTTAATCGTATCCGGCAGACCTTTACCGCAAATGATTATTTTAAATTCAAACGATTTTTTATCCTTTAAAATGGGGTAAATTTTGTCTGCAATAAAACCGGCTGCTTCATAATTTGGAAAATAGGACAATGTTGAAAAAAACAACAACATATATTCCCCATCTTTTACTCCTAATGATTTTCTTAGTTGCTGCAACTTATTTGCATCCGCTTTAACCGGTAATTGATCATTTTCTACCCCATATGGAGTGAGCAATGTATTCACTGCTTTCAAATCAAATTCATACATTGCTTTTTGCCTATCGGTTTCACTTACAAAAATAACCAGATCGGCAGCACGGTAAGTCCATTTTTCATAGATATACATCATTTGCCAATACCACTTCCCCATACTCTTAAATCGAAGATATTCTATATTGTTACTACGAATAAAAATCTTTGCAGGACAAATCAGTTTTAGCAACCACAGTATCCATCCAAACCATGGTTGATCAAAAAACAACCAATCTATTTTTTGAGTCTTAATGATTCTTCTAAGTTTAAAAACCGTTGCCAAGTTCCAATATCTTGACAATTTGAATGGCATGCCGAAAATGAGTTTAAACTTAGATGTACCCAAATCATAGTTTTGAGAATAAGGCTCAACAGTATAAACTGTCACATCATGTTGGTGCGATAAATACTTCAAAATATTAAGCGTTGATATTTCACCTCCTGTAGTAGCCGGAAGAAAAGGGTAAGAGATGATTGCCAATATTTTCCGAGGAGAAGTAGTCATCTTTGTGTTATGCTGATTTGTATGCCACTATATGAATTCTGTCTCCCTCTACATTAAACCATTTTGTAAGCCCATAATTGATATACTGAAAAATAAGTTTTACTGCGTTTTCAAAAAAACTTCCTCTAAGTGTGATGGTTGATGGAGGTTTAATTTCATTTTCAACAATGATTTGATTAAATCCTGCAACAGTAAGCATACGTTTTGAACTTGCAGCAGAAAACTCAGTTAAATGGTAAGGAGGTATGGTCATTGTTTTTTGTTTACCCATTAATTTAAATAACACAAATGCAATTTTGCTCGAAAGTAAATTGAGCGTACCTGGTAATTGAATCAAAATGACCCCACCTCTTTTTAATAATTTGTTTGCTGTAATAAGCGCTTCTTTCGGGTGTGTAAAATGTTCAAGTACATCATTCATCATGATTACATCAAAACTTTCAGGTTGAAAACTCGTGCCTATCAGTTGCTCATCAAATGGTGCATTTACAATATTGACACCTAAATTATCATTGCCATAACTGGCTGCATATGCCGATAATTCTGTTCCCGCTACTTGATATCCCGCATTTTTTAATGCATAAAGAAAATGACCAGTAGCACAACCAACATCAAGTATTGAGCTGCCTCTTTTGGCGTGTTTTTCCATTGCATTTACTCCATCAGCATAATCACCAGCTGACAATATTTGCAAATAATCCACTTCCATGTGGTGTGTTTGTTTATCGGCACCTGTGAAATAATCCGCTGCATACATTTGTTTGATTTCTTCATCATTTGGCCTTGGCCAAATTGAAACCAAACTGCATTCTTTACATTTTATCGCCCACAAATACCTTTCTTTAAACAAATACCTAAATGGTATTTTAGCTCCTTTATCTGATCCACACAAATTGCATTTAAATATGGTTTCACTCATTGATTTCTTTTTGGGTATAAATATAATTGGGTCGAAAGCTACAAATAATATCATAAAAAAAGCCCCTGCAAGCAGAGGCTTTTAAAAAAGTTATTTCCAAACTACTATGCTTTGGCAAACCAAGATTTGCAATTTCCGCCTTCGTTTACAGGACCTTTAAACAATTGGCAACCTCCGCATCCGTTTGCTTGTGTGCCCGGCTGATAGAAACGACAGTTACCACAGTTCTTAGCAGGATCCTCTGTTTTTTCTACATATCCTACTGAATTGCGTGCATTGATTTCGGCTTCTGTTAATCCTGACAAATCGTTACAATTTGTACTAGACGTTGACGCTTCAGGCGCAGCGGGTGTAGGAGTTGGTTCAGGGCTGGTTGCCGGTGTAGTTGTGTTTTGCTGTGGCGTATTACCGCCACCACATGCTGCCAATAATACACTACTGCTTAGTGCACCTAGAGCAATTGATTTTAAAAAGTCTTTTCTTTCCATGGGTTTATTTTTATTATGCTCAAATTAACACAAGTGAAATATGATTTGTTATAACAAAGTATAATTTAGACTTTTTTTGAATAAGGAACTACAATGAGGATGAAATTGCTGTAACTTCATTGTACCAATTTTCGCCAAACTTTCTGATTAGTGGTTCTTTCAAAAAGGCAAATACCGTTACCTTATGCTTTTCACCCAATTTACATGCCGGCTTGCATATTTCCCATCTATTGTAATTCAGCGCATCGTACTCGCCTACTTTTGAAATGCGGATTGGATATAAATGACATGAGATGGGTTTTCTAAACTGCGTTTCACCTTCTTTCCACGCCTTTTCAATGCCACAGCTTAGTATGCCTTGTTCGTTTCTGAATGAGAAATTACACTCCCCAGATGGCAAGCAAGTGGTAACAATATCTCCGTCCTTATCTTTTTCCCATACGCCCTTTGATTTAATTTGGGTTACTGCTTCCATAGATAAATATGGCAGAATCTTATCCAATTCATTTTCGAGTATCGCAATCTCTTTCTCCTCAAGAGGTGCGCCAAAATCACCTTCAACACAGCATGCACCTTTGCACTTTGTTAGGTCACAAATAAAATGATTGTCGAATAATTCTTCTGACAAAAGGGTGTTTTCGAATAGAATCATATGCATTCAAAAATAAAAAAAGCCTTTCTCATAGAGAAAGGCTTTTGGGAATCCTGTTGATTATTATTATTCAGCTGTATCAGTAGATGTTTCTTCTGCTGCAGGGGCTGCTTCTTTTTTTGTAGCAGTTTTGCGACCTCTACGAGTGCGTGATGCTGATTTAGAAGTAGTATCTTTAAGCATTGCTTCGTTAAAATCAACCAATTCAATAATACACATTTCTGCATTGTCACCTTTACGATTCATTAGCTTAAGAATGCGTGTGTATCCTCCCGGGCGTGTAGCTGCTTTTTCTGCTACTGAACCAAATAGTTCTTTAACTGCATCCTTATTTTGCAAGTAGCTAAATACTACTCTGCGAGAGTGAGTTGTATCTTCTTTGCTTTTTGTTACAAGTGGTTCTACAAACTTCTTCAATTCTTTAGCTTTTGCCAAAGTTGTCGTAATTCGTTTGTGAACGATCAGAGAGGCAGCCATGTTGCTCATTAATGCTTTACGGTGTGAGGCTGTTCTTCCTAAATGATTTACTGTTCTTCCGTGTCTCATCTTTCTGTTTCTTTAAAATCGTTATTCTTCGATTGATAGGTATTTGTTTACATCCATACCGAATGTTAGACCTTTATCTTTTACTAATTCTTCAAGTTCTGATAATGATTTTTTACCAAAGTTTCTAAACTTCAACAAATCACCAATATCATATTTTACAAGTTCGCCAAGAGTCTTGATATCTGCAGCTTTTAAGCAGTTATATGCACGTACTGAAAGATCAAGATCTGAGAGAGGTGTTTTCAAAATTTTGCGAATGTGAAGAATGTTTTCATCAACTTCAGTAGGCAATTCTTTAACCTGTGTATCTAAGGTTATTAATTCATCAGAGAATAGCATGAAGTGCTGAATTAGAATCTTAGCAGCTTCTTTTAATGCTTCTTCAGGGTGAATTGAGCCATCTGTTGCAATTTCAATAACCAATTTCTCATAATCCGTTTTTTGTTCTACACGGTAATCTTCTACCGTATACTTTACATTTTTGATAGGTGTAAAAATGGCATCCATTGGAATCAATCCTATTGGGGCATCTTTAGGCTTATTTTCATCAGCAGGAACATAACCACGGCCTTTTTCTACAGTAAGTTCAAGTTCAATATGTGTTTTTGGATCCATATTGCAAATTACCAACTCCGGGTTTAGCACCTTAAAAGTATTGGTGTGTTTTGTGATATCTCCAGCTAGAAACTGCTCCTGACCTTTGATATTTATGAATATTTTCTCGCTATCAATTCCATCAACTATACGTTTAAAACGTACCTGCTTCAGGTTCAGAACTATTTCTACTACATCTTCGATTACTCCCTTGATAGTTGAGAATTCGTGCTCAATACCGGTTATTTTGAGTGATGTGATTGCATAACCTTCGAGTGATGACAAAAGGATTCTGCGAAGCGCATTTCCAATAGTCACACCATAACCTTTTTCCAAAGGACGAAATTCGAACTGACCAAAAAAGTCAGTTTCTTTATGCATGATTACTTTATCCGGTTTTTGAAAAGCAAGTATGGCCATTTATTTATATTTAAGTATTGAGTTAATGATTATTTCGAGTACAATTCAACGATGAGTTGTTCTTTAATGTTTTCAGGTATTTGGTCGCGTTCAGGAAACGTAACAAATGTACCTTGCATTTCTTTGGCATCCCATGTAAGCCAATTAAATTTATTGCTGCTGTGGGTATTCAATGAATCTGCAATAGATTCCAATGTTTTTGATTTCTCGCGAACAGCCACAACATCTCCGGGTTTCAAGGTATATGAAGAAATATTAACTACTTTTCCATTAACGGTAATATGTCTGTGTGATACCAATTGACGTCCCGCTGCACGCGTTGGTGCGATACCTAAGCGATAAACTGTATTATCAAGTCTGGCTTCAAGAAATTTAAGCAAATTTTCACCGGTGATACCTTTTTTACGGGCAGCTTCTTCAAATATTTTATAGAACTGGCGTTCCAAAACTCCGTAAGTATATTTTGCTTTCTGCTTTTCGTAAAGCTGGATAGCATATTCAGTAAGCTTTGCGCGCTTACGCGACATACCATGTTGTCCTGGAGGTGTACCTCTTCTTTCGAAGTTTTTATCAGGTCCAAAGATTGGCTCTTTGAAACGTCTAGCGATTTTTGTTTTAGGTCCTATATATCTGGCCATTGTATTCTGTTTTCTCTTTAAAAATTGGAACTAATTATACTCTTCTTGATTTAGCCGGGCGACATCCGTTATGTGGCAACGGAGTAATATCACGGATAGAAATGATATCAAGACCAGAAGCTGCCAAAGTTCTGATAGCTGAGTCTCTTCCTGAACCAGGTCCTTTAACAAATACATCTACTTTTTTCAGCCCTAGATCTACTGCTACTTTAGCACAATCTTGAGCTGCTGTTTGTGCAGCATATGGTGTATTTTTCTTTGAACCTCTAAATCCCATTTTACCTGCAGAAGCCCAAGAAATAACCTGACCTTGCGCGTTGGTAATAGAAATGATAATATTGTTAAATGAAGCTTTGATATGCGCTTGTCCGTGCGATTCAATTGCTACATTTCTTTTCTTTGATGTCTTTTTTCCTTGATTAGCCATGATATAATTTAATTGCTAATGATTACTTGGTTACTTTTTTCTTACCTGCTACAGTCTTACGCTTACCTTTACGGGTACGTGAGTTTGTACGGGTTCTTTGACCACGAACAGGTAATCCTTTACGATGGCGTAGCCCGCGGTAGCATCCTATGTCCATCAATCGCTTGATGTTTAGTTGCTTTTCTGAGCGTAACTCTCCCTCGACTTTGATTTGTTCTGTAATGTATTTACGGATAGCGTTCAAGTCGCTATCATCCCAATCTTGAACTTTTTTTCCAAGATCGATACCACATTCAGTCAAAATGTACTGAGCTGTAGAGCGGCCAATGCCGTAAATGTAAGTGAGCCCTATCTCACCTCTTTTGTTTCTGGGTAAATCTATACCTGCTATACGAGCCATAATTAGTTATTATCCTTGACGTTGTTTAAATTTTGGATTCTTTTTATTGATTACGTACACTTTTCCGTTACGCTTAACAATCTTGCAGTCTTCACTGCGTTTCTTAACAGATGCTCTAATTTTCATATTGTTACTTGTACCTGTATATTATTCTACCTTTAGTTAAATCATATGGAGACATTTCAACTGATATCTTATCACCCGGCAAAATTTTGATGTAGTGCATCCTCATTTTACCTGATATATGAGCTATAATTTCGTGTCCGTTTTCTAAACGCACCCTGAACATCGCGTTTGATAACGATTCTGTTATCACTCCGTCTTGTTTTATCAGAGATTGTTTTGACATAGTTATTTTTTTTATTAGGGCTGCAAAAATAGTGTAAAAAATTGTATTACAAAATATTTATGCTGCTCCTACTGCTGTTCGACCTTTGATTCTTCCTGATTTCATCAACCCATCATAATGCCTCATGAGAAGATGACTCTCAACTTGTTGAAGTGTATCTAATACAACACCCACAAGGATGAGTAGAGATGTTCCTCCATAGAATTGAGCAAATTGACTGTTAATGTTCATCACACCTGCCAATGATGGTAAGATGGCAACGATAGCCAAGAAAAATGATCCCGGTAATGTTATTCTTGACATTACTCCATCAATAAAATTAGCTGTTGACTTACCTGGTTTTACTCCTGGAATAAAGCCACCATTACGCTTCATATCATCAGCAATTTGTGTTGGGTTTACTGCAATTGCTGTATAGAAATACGTGAAAAGAATTATTAACAGTGCAAACGTAATATTATATCCAAATGACATTGGGTTAATGAAGGTAGATATAATTCCTTGCATGGTTTCATAATTTGGGAAAAACTGTGCAATCGTAGATGGTATAAACATGAGTGCTTGCGCGAAGATGATCGGCATTACTCCTGCTGCATTAACTTTTAATGGGATGTATTGACGAACTCCTCCATATTGGCGGTTGCCTACTATCCTTTTTGCGTACTGTACAGGTATTTTGCGGGTACCTTGCACAAGCATAATAACGCCCATGATAACTGCAAATAATGCAGCCAATTCAACTAGAAATATTACCAATCCGCCTCCCGAATCTGTCAATTTGAAATTAAATTCATCTTTAAGTGCAAAAGGCAAACGGGCAATGATACCGATCATAATGATTAAAGAAACGCCATTACCAATTCCTTTGTCTGTAATACGCTCGCCTAACCAAAGAACAAACATGGTACTGGCGGTTAAAATAATCACAGATGTGAGCATAAACAGAAAGTCTGACATAACCGATGGATCAGTTATAGATATAATAGCATTTGGATTTTCAGATTTCAAATTGATAAGGAATCCAACAGATTGAACTGCTGTAATAGCTATTGTAAGATATCGAGTGATCTGGTTCATCTTACGTCTTCCATCTTCACCCTCTTTTTGCATTTTTTGGAAAGTTGGAACTGCCATTGTAAGTAATTGAACCACGATAGATGCAGAAATATAAGGCATGATACCCAATGCGAAAATAGATCCTCGGGCAAAAGCACCTCCTGCAAACATATTGATTAGTCCAAAAATACCTTCAGAAGCCTGACGTGCAGAACCTTCAAGCATGTTGGGATCAACACCTGGTAGGGTAACATAGGTTCCAACCCTGTATATCACCAGCATCCAAAAGGTAATTGCCAGTTTGTAGCGCAAATCCTCGATGCGATAAATATTTTTTATAGTTTCTATCAGTTTCTTCATCTGACTTGATTATAGAGTTGTTACTGTTCCACCAACTGCTTCGATTGCTTTAATCGCAGTAGCAGAGAATGAATGTGCGGTAACTTGAACGGCTGATTTTATTTCGCCTCTTCCTAATATTTTAATGCGATCTTTTTTACCGGCTAATCCATTTTGAACAAATGTTTCGGCAGTAAAAAGCGTGATACCTTTAAGATCAACCAATTCTTGAATACGATCAACATTAATAGGTGTATATTCTACACGGTTAATGTTCTTAAATCCAAACTTTGGCACGCGTCTGTACAAAGGCATTTGTCCACCTTCAAAACCACGTTTGGTAGAAGTACCTGAGCGTGATCCTGCTCCTTTATGTCCACGGGTAGATGTTCCGCCTTTGCCCGATCCTTGACCACGTCCAATACGCTTTCCTTCTCTTTGTATTGAGCCGGGAGCTGGTTTAAGTGTATGTAATTTCATTGTGAATGTCTTTAATTAATTAAGCGTTTTCAACTTTTAATAAATGTGCTACTTTTTTAATCATCCCCAATATCTGAGGTGTAGCTTCTTTTTCAATGGTTTGATTCATTTTTGTGAATCCCAAAGCACGCACAGTCCTTTTTTGACTTTCAGGCCTGTCGATTATACTTTTAACTTGTGTGAGTTTTACCTTTGCCATGTTCTTAATTAACCATTAAATACTTTTTTCAACCCTACCCCTCTGTGCTGAGCTACCGTAAATGCATCACGCATATTTAGCAATGCATCGATAGTTGCCTTCACCACATTGTGAGGATTTGACGAACCTTTTGATTTTGCCAATACATCGGTAATTCCGGCACTTTCTAATACTGCACGCATGGCACCACCGGCAATAACGCCTGTACCGTGAGCTGCTGGTTTTAGAAATACTCGGCCACCGCCATATTTCCCAAGTTGTTCGTGTGGAACTGTTCCTTTTAATACCGGTACTTTCACTAAGTTTTTCTTAGCATCATCAATACCTTTCGTTATTGAGTCAGTAACCTCGTTTGCTTTTCCCAAACCATAGCCTACAATACCGTTTCCATCTCCAACAACCACAAGGGCTGAGAAACTAAACGTGCGACCGCCTTTGGTTACCTTTGCTACACGGTTGATAGATACTACGCGCTCTTTCAACTCAATGTCACTGGTTTTTACTCTTTTAATATTTGCTGTTGACATACGATTCTAATTGATTAAAAGTTCAATCCCCCCTCACGTGCTCCTTCTGCAAGGCTTTTCACACGACCATGATATAAATAACCATTACGGTCAAATATGCATTTGGTGACACCTAGTTGTTGCGCTTTTTCTGCGATTAATTTTCCAACTAATACTGATTTTTCAGATTTAGTTACTTTATCTTTTATTGCTTTTGAATTTGCTGATGCAAGCGTTTTAGCGTGTACATCATCTATCAATTGCACATAAATTTCATTATTGCTACGGAAAACTGATAAACGTGGCGACTCTGGTGTGCCAAATACACGGCTACGAATACGCTTTTTAATCTTAAGTCTTCTTTCTGTTTTTCTAAGAACTGCCATAACTGTTTATATTTATTTAGAAGCTGTTTTACCGGCTTTTCTTCTTAATTGTTCACCTACAAATTTGATACCTTTGCCTTTGTATGGCTCAGGCTTGCGTAAGCCGCGTATTTTAGCGGCAACTTGACCGATTAGTTGTTTGTCACAACCTTCAAGTGTAATGATTGGATTTTTTCCTTTCTCTTGCTCGGCCTTTACTTTTAATTCTTTAGGAATTTCGAAGTAAATATGGTGGGAGTATCCCAATGTTAGGTCCAATACATTGCCTTCAGCTGCTGCCTTGAAACCAACACCCACTAACTCTTGGCGGGTTGTATATCCTGAAGATACACCAAACACCATATTGTTTAGTAAAGAACGGTACAAACCATGCATTGCCTTGTGGCGTTTTTGGTCTGTTGGTCTCTCAACGATTAATGTATCGTTTTCAATTTTTACAGTAATATCTTTATCTAAGACTTGGCTCAATTCGCCTTTTGGTCCTTTGACCGTTACTTCGTTGGAAGGTGAAACTTTAACTTCAACTCCTTTAGGTAACGAAATGGGTAATTTTCCTATACGTGACATCTTGTTTTCCTCCTATATATTAATAAACGTAACACAATACTTCACCACCAACATTCATGTTGCGTGCTTCCTTGTCTGTCATCACACCTTTTGAAGTGGTAAGAATAGCAATACCTAATCCGTTTATTACACGTGGCAAGGTTGTAACACCTGTGTACTTACGCAATCCAGGTGTACTAATGCGCTGAAGATTTTTGATCGCTGGAGTTTTAGTTACAGGATGGTATTTAAGTGCAATCTTAATTACACCTTGATGATTCGTTACATCTTCGAATTTGTAATTCAAAATGTAACCTTTTTCAAAGAGAACTTTAGTAATCTCTTTTTTTAATTTTGACGAAGGTATTTCTACAATGCGGTGATTGGCCTTGATCGCGTTGCGTAACCTTGTTAGATAGTCTGAAATTGGATCTGTCATATCTTTATTTTTTGTTTTTTATTACTACTTGCCGGCAGTTAGCCAAGGCTTTACTCTTGACGGCTAAGTTTTTGGAGGGCGCGAATATACTAAAAGTGTACGCACTCTTCCAAAAGTATTTTATTTTTTTGCCCTTCTTACCAGCTTGATTTGGTAACTCCGGGTATTTTTCCCATTGAAGCTAGTTCGCGAAATTGATTACGGCAAATACCGAAATCACGCATGTAGCCTTTAGGACGACCTGTAAGTTTGCAACGATTTTTCAAACGAACAGGAGATGCATTGCGGGGTAATTTTTGCAATGCAATAAAATCACCGGCTTTTTTCAAAGCTTCGCGTTTAGCAGCATATTTTGCTACCATCGCCTCTCTTTTAAGTTGGCGTGCTTTTACTGATTCTTTAGCCATTATTTATTTTGGTTTTTAAATGGTAATCCAAATTCTTTCAATAGAGATAGACATTCTTCATCTGTTTCTGCTGTTGTAACAAATGTGATGTCCATACCATTGATACGATTTACTTTGTCAATATTGATTTCGGGAAAAATAATTTGTTCAGTAACTCCCATGGTGTAATTGCCACGACCATCAAATCCTTTATCATTTAATCCCGCGAAATCACGCACACGAGGAAGTGAAATCGAAATCAAACGATCTAAAAATTCGTACATTCTGTCGCCTCTTAAGGTAACACGAGCGCCAATTGGGAGGTTCTCTCTCAACTTAAAGTTAGAGATTGCCTTTTTAGATTTTGTTGAAACTGCTTTCTGACCTGCGATTGTTGTCATTTCTTCAACAGCCTGATCTACGAGTTTCTTATCTGATACCGCAGCACCAACACCTTGGTTAAGGCAAATTTTGGTTAAGCGCGGAATCTGCATCACATTTTTGTATCCGAATTTCTCTTTTAGAGCCGGAACAACCGCTTTGCTGTATGTTTCTTTTAATCTTGGGGTATACATATTCTTAGTCAATTATTTCACCTGATTTTTTTGAATAACGAACCAATTTCCCGGCATCGTTGGTTTTACGTCCAATACGGGTTGGCGTACCACTTTTGTCGATCACTTTCAGATTCGAGATATTTACAGGAGCTTCTTTTTTTATAATACCTCCTTGTTGGTTCTGGGCATTAGGTTTGGTATGGCGGCTAACAATGTTAACTCCTTCAACCAATGCACGGTTCTTTTCGTTAAATACTTCAAGAACGCGACCTTTTTTACCTTTATCATCACCGGCAATAACCATCACCATGTCGCCTTTTTTGACATGAAGTTTTACCTGTTTGTTAAATTTTCTTTCCATAATTATAGTACCTCCGGAGCTAATGATACGATTTTCATATATTGTTTTTCTCTGAGTTCGCGTGCTACGGGTCCGAAAATACGGGTTGCGCGTGGCTCATCCTGGGCGTTTAGCAATACACAAGAGTTATCGTCAAAACGGATGTATGAACCATCTGCACGTCTAACTTCTTTTCTGGTACGAACCACTACTGCTTTTGAAACAGCACCTTTTTTCACACCACCAGAAGGCATGGCTGATTTAACGGTAACAACGATTTTATCGCCAACTGACGCATAACGTCTGCCTGTACCGCCCAATACCCTGATGCAAAGAACTTCTTTTGCACCGCTATTGTCTGCTACTTTTAGTCTACTTTCTTGTTGAATCATGATTACTTAGCTTTTTCAATTATCTCAACCAATCTCCATCTTTTATCTTTGCTCAAAGGACGAGTTTCCATTAAACGCACGATGTCATTCAGACTGCATTCATTTTTTTCGTCATGAGCTTTAAATTTGGAAGTCATTTTGATGAACTTACCGTATTTGGGGTGCATCACCTTACGTTCAACAGACACTACGATAGTTTTTTGCATTTTATTGCTTACCACCTTGCCGATGATTTCTTTGCGTGCATTTCTTGTTATTTCAGTTGTTTCCATTCGATGTACTTATTACGCATTTGCCATTTTAGCCAATTGTCTTGATTTTTGCTCTGTAAGCAAGCGTGCAATCAGCTTTTGAGTTTCTTTCAGTTTACGTGGATTATCGATAGGGGAAACAGCGTTTGTAAAGCGCAATTTAGTCATTTGCGTTTTTTCTTCACTGATTCGTCCTTTCAATTCCTTGTCTGATAACTCTTTTATTTCTGAATTTTTCATGATCGTATACTTTTGCTTTTTTTATTGCTATCACCCATTATTCTGCATAATCTGGTCTTACAACAAATTTGGTTGTTACAGGTAGTTTTTGAGCAGCCAAACGCATTGCTTCCTGAGCAATCTTCATGGGTACACCATCTATTTCGAACATGATGATACCTGGTTTAATTGGCGCTACCCAATATTCCGGAGCTCCTTTACCTTTACCCATACGAACTTCGGCTGGTTTTCTGGTAATTGGTTTGTCAGGAAATATTCTAATCCAAACTTGTCCTTCGCGTTTCATGTAGCGCGTTAGGGCCACACGGGCTGCTTCAAGCTGCTTTGCAGTGATGTATTTGTGTTCCATCGATTTCAAACCGAAGGATCCAAAATCTAGCGAAAAACCACGGCTGGCGTTTCCAGTGTTTCTGCCTTTTTGCTGCTTTCTGTATTTTGTTCTTTTTGGTTGTAACATTTATATAATGCTTTAAAGGTTACTTTCTAGTAGTTGATGATGTTCTTTTCTTTTTGTCAAAACCACCTCTTGATGGTCTGTTATCGCCACCTCTTTCGTTTCCGCGAGGTGAGCGGGTTTCTGATGCTAATCCGATATTTGGCGACAAGTCGCGTTTTCCGTAAACTTCGCCTTTACATATCCACACCTTGATCCCAATTTTACCGTAAACAGTTAATGCTTCTGCTATAACGTAATCGATATCAGCACGCAACGTATGGAGTGGTGTACGTCCTTCTTTATAAGTCTCAGAACGGGCCATTTCAGCACCACCTAATCGGCCTGAAATGGTGATTTTTATTCCTTCCGCGCCCATTCTCATGGTTGATGCGATAGCTGCTTTAAGCGCTCTTTTGTATGAAACACGAGCTTCTAACTGTCCTGCTATGGTTTCACCAACTAGGCGTGCATCTAATTCAGGGCGTTTTATTTCAAAGATGTTGATCTGAACTTCCTTTTTGGTAAGTTTCTTGATTTCTTCTTTAATCTTATCTACTTCTGATCCTGCTTTACCGATTACAATACCCGGACGTGAGGTGTGGATAGTTATAATGATACGCTTAATGGTACGCTCTATTACAATCTTTGCAACTCCGCCTTTGGTAATACGGGCATTCAGATATTTTCTGATTTTCTCGTCTTCAATCAACTTCTCTGCCATGTTTTTTCCACCATACCAGTTACTTTCCCATCCGCGGATGATTCCGAGTCTTAAACTTATCGGGTTTACTTTTTGTCCCATTATACTCTCTAATTATTCGTTGGTTGTATTTGAAGTTTCTACTTGTGCTGCTACCTTACTATCCACAATTACTGTAACGTGGTTAGAACGTTTTCTTTTGCGGTAGGCACGACCTTGAGGAGCAGGCATCACACGTTTTGCCATAGCACCGCCATCTACAAATATTGTTTTTACATAAAGTTCTGCATCTTCGATACGTGCACCTTCGTTTTTTTGTTCCCAATTTGCGATTGCTGAGCGAAGTAATTTCTCCAAACGGTAAGCATTTTCTTTCTTAGCGTTGTAGCGAAGTATATTCATCGCTTCCTCTACGCGCTTTCCGCGAACCAGGTCTACAACAAGTCTCATCTTACGAGGCGATGTAGGACAATTATTTAATCTTGCTATTGCTTCCATTGTTAATCTTTCTTAGTTGGGTGCGACTTAAATGTTCTGGTTGGAGCAAACTCACCTAAGCGGTGGCCTACCATATTCTCGGTAACATATACCGGGATGAATTTATTTCCGTTGTGAACAGCAATTGTGTGACCAACGAAATCTGGGATTATCATCGATCTGCGTGACCATGTTTTAATCACGTTTTTCTTTTTGCTTTCATTTAAAACTTGAACTTTCTTTTCAAGTTTCAAATCAACATAAGGTCCTTTTTTTAGTGAACGAGCCATATCTTACTTATTACTTCTTACGTTTTTCGATGATAAATCTATTTGAGTACTTTTTTGGTGTACGTGTTTTGTAACCTTTTGACTTTAATCCGTTGCGTGAACGTGGATGTCCTCCTGATGCTCTTCCTTCACCACCACCCATTGGGTGATCAACAGGGTTCATCGCTACTGGACGTGTACGAGGCCTGCGGCCAATCCAACGATTTGCTCCGGCTTTTCCTTTACGTTCCAATATGTGATCAGGGTTAGATACGCTTCCAACTGTTGCCATGCAAGTTGCTAGAATCATGCGTGTTTCGCCAGATGCCAATTTAACAATTGCATATTTGCCATCACGGTTGAGTAATTGTGCAAATGTTCCGGCAGAGCGAACCAATTTACCACCTTTTCCGGGTTGCAACTCAATGTTGTGAATGATTGAGCCTAATGGTATTTCTTTTAATGGTAAGGTATTACCTAAATCCGGAGCAATATTGCTTCCTGTAAGAATAGTTTGACCAACCTGGATACCATGTGGTGCAATTATGTAGCGTTTTTCACCATCAGCGTAAACCAATAATGCAATACGTGCACTTCTGTTTGGATCATACTGAATGGAATCAACCTTGGCAGGTATATTGTGTTTATCGCGAATGAAATCAATCAAACGGAATTTTCTTTTATGACTGCCACCGATATAACGCATGGTCATCTTCCCGGTGTTATTTCGGCCCCCGGTGCTTTTATGGGATACCAGCAGTGATTTCTCCGGAGAAGATTTGGTAATCTCCTCAAAAGTATTCACCAAACGGAATCTGGTTCCCGGTGTCATTGGCCTTAGTTTCTTAATACCCATTGTCTGTTATACTTAAATATTAGCGAAAAAATCAATTTTCTGTCCTTCTTTCAGGGTAATAAAGGCTTTTTTGAAGGAAGACCTTCTACCGCTAAATTGTCCGCGTTTTGTTAACCGGGATTTAGCTTTACCCATATAAACTGCAGTGCTTATATCCACTACATTTACCTTATACATTTTTTCTACTGCTGCTTTAATTTCAGGTTTTGTGGCATCAATAGCCACTACAAACCCAAATTGATTAAGCTTTTCGCTTAGGCGGGTAGATTTTTCTGTAATCAACGGCTTCTTTAAAATGCTCATTGTTCGATTAATTTAAAATGTCATTTAATATCTGAACTGAACCTTCAACCAAAACAAGTTTGTTGGCATTTAAAATCGCATAAGTATTGAGATCTTTTGCAGCCATAACCTTAGCCTGTGGCAAGTTTCTGCTCGACTTGTATATATTCTCGTTGTAGTCAGCAACAACTAAAAGTGTTTTGTCGTCATTTAACTTCAATTTCGAAAGAATATCAAGGTATTGTTTGGTTTTAGGTGTATCCAAGTTAAAGTTTTCCAAAACAGTGATGCTATTTTCTTTAGCTTTATAAGTCAATGCTGATTTACGAGCAAGTTGCTTCACCTTCTTGTTTAACTTGAAACTGTAATCACGAGGGCGTGGGCCATGGATACGAGCTCCACCTACAAACGTACCTGACTTGATGCTGCCTTTACGTGAACCTCCGGTACCTTTCTGGCGGTGTAACTTTTTGGTAGAACCACTCACTTGGCTTTTTTCCTTTGCGCTGTGTGTTCCCTGACGTTGGTTAGCCAGATATTGTTTCACATCCAAATAAATGGCGTGATCATTAGGCTCAATATTGAAGATATCATCATTCAAATTTGCCTTTTTTCCGGTTTCAGAACCGCTGATATTATATACTGCTAATTCCATGTTTATTTCTCGATAAATAAGAATGAACCATTGTGTCCAGGAATGCTGCCTTTAATAACCAAAAGGTTTTTATCCTTGTACACTTTTAAAATTTCAAGGTTGGTCTTTTTCACTCTTACACCACCCATGCGACCGGCCATGCGCATCCCTTTCAAAACCTTTGAAGGAAATGAAGATGCTCCAATTGAACCTGGTGCACGCTGACGGTCATGCTGACCATGCGATCCCATACCCACACCACCAAATCCGTGACGTTTTACAACACCTTGAAATCCTTTTCCTTTAGATGTACCTACAACGTCAACAAATTCTCCTTCTTCAAATAACTCAACAGTTAATGTTTGTCCAAGTTGAAGCTCGTTTTCAAAGCCGGTAAATTCTACCATTTTTGATTTAGGAGTCGTATTTGCTTTCGCATAAATACCTTTTAAAGGAGCGGGTGTGTTTTTCTCTTTACGCTCGCCATATGCCAGCTGTACAGCGGTGTATCCGTCTTTTTCCGGAGTTTTCACCTGAGTTACCACACAAGGTCCTGCTTCGATAATGGTACAAGCTACGTTCTTGCCATTTTTATCGAAGATGCTGGTCATACCAATTTTTTTACCTATAAGTCCTGACATAATGTTTATAATCAAACTTTAATTTCTACTTCTACCCCGCTAGGTAGTTCCAATTTCATTAGTGCGTCAACAGTTTTTGCGGTAGAACTGTATATATCCAACATGCGCTTGTATGAGCAAAGTTGGAACTGCTCTCTTGCTTTCTTATTTACGTGTGGCGAACGCAACACTGTGTAAATCCTCTTTTGAGTAGGAAGTGGAATGGGTCCACTTACTATAGCTCCCGTTGATTTAACGGTGCGAACGATTTTCTCTGCTGATTTATCAACCAGGTTGTAATCGAACGACTTGAGTTTAATTCTGATCTTTTGATTAACCATGTTATTAAGCTTTTGCTGCTTTACCTTGTACTTTTGCTAATACTTCTTCTTGAACATTTCGTGGTGCTTCTGAATAATGGCTAAATTCCATTGTTGACGTAGCACGACCTGATGAAAGGGTTCGTAATTGTGTTACATAACCAAACATTTCAGCCAATGGCACTTTTGCTCTAATTACTTGAGAACCGGCTCTTGAATCCATTCCCTCTAATTGTCCTCTGCGCTTGTTCAAATCTCCTATCACATCTCCCATATTCTCTTCAGGAGTTAAAACTTCTAATTTCATAATTGGCTCCAATAAAACTGGGCTTGCTTTACGAGCTGCTTCTTTAAATCCGATTTTTGCGGCTAATTCGAATGATAAAGCATCTGAATCCACTGCGTGGAAAGAACCATCAAACAAACGAACTTTCAAACTCTCGATAGCATATCCTGCTAATACACCATTCTTCATTGCTTGATCGAAACCTTTTTGTACTGATGGGATAAATTCTTTAGGAATTGAACCACCTACAATTTCGTTTACAAATTCAAGACCTACTTTTTCATTATCTCCTGGTATTAATTCAAACTGGATATCGGCAAATTTACCACGACCACCTGTTTGCTTTTTGTATACCTCACGGTGTGACACATTTTTAGTAATTGTTTCTTTGTATGATACCTGAGGAGCTCCTTGGTTACATTCAACCTTAAATTCACGTCTCAATCTATCAACGATAATCTCTAAGTGTAATTCGCCCATTCCAGAGATAACAGTTTGACCTGTCTCTTCGTCTGTGTGTACGCGGAATGTTGGATCTTCTTCAGCTAGTTTTGCTAATGACATACCTAACCTGTCTGAGTCAGCTTGGGTTTTTGGCTCAACTGCTAAGCCGATAACTGGATCTGGGAAGTTCATTGCTTCAAGCACGATTGGATGCTTTTCATCGCAAAGGGTATCTCCTGTTTTGATATCTTTAAATCCTACTGCTGCACCGATATCACCGGCACCTAAGTATTCAATTGGGTTCTGCTTGTTAGCGTGCATTTGGAAAATACGTGAAATACGTTCTTTATTGCCGCTACGCATATTTAGTACGTATGAACCAGCATCCAATTTTCCAGAGTATGCACGCATAAATGCCAAGCGACCTACGAATGGATCTGTAGCAATTTTAAATGCTAAGGCTGCAAACGGTTCATCATAACTTGGTTTGCGAGAAACTTCTGCACCTGTATCAGGATGCGTTCCTACAATACTTTTCTTGTCAAGTGGGCTAGGCAATAATTCCATAACCAAGTCCAACATGGTTTGCACACCTTTATTTTTAAATGATGATCCACAAAGCATTGGTACAATTTTCATATCTACCACTGCTTTACGTAAAGCATCTAATATTTCACGTTCAGAAATTGACTTAGGATCTTCGAAAAATTTCTCCATCAATTTGTCATCGTATTCTGAAACAGCTTCAAGAAGTTTTTCTCTCCATTCCAATGATTCTTCCAACATATCAGCAGGAATGTCAATCACTTCGTAAGTCATACCCTTGTCAGCTTCATTCCAAATCATTCCACGGAAGTTGATTAAATCAACAACACCACGGAATCCATCTTCAGCACCAATAGGTAATTGAAGAGGAACGGCATTGCTACCCAACATTTCACGAACTTGTTTGCACACGTTCAAGAAATCGGCACCTGCACGGTCCATTTTATTTACGAAACCTAATCGGGCTACGTTGTAATTATTCGCTAAACGCCAGTTTGTTTCAGACTGAGGCTCTACACCATCAACTGCTGAGAACAAAAATACCAAGCCGTCCAATACACGTAAAGAACGATTTACTTCAACAGTAAAGTCCACGTGGCCAGGTGTATCAATAATATTAATTTGATAATCTTTGCTTCTGTATTTCCAAGGCACAGTAGTAGCTGCAGATGTAATGGTAATACCACGTTCTGCTTCTTGAACCATCCAATCCATTGTTGAAGCACCATCATGCACCTCTCCTATCTTGTGGTTTACACCAGAATAATAAAGAATGCGTTCGGTAGTTGTAGTTTTACCGGCATCAATATGGGCTGCAATACCTATGTTTCTTGTTAATGATAAGTCGCGTGACATTTTATCTTTTATCGATTATTGGGATGATTATTTATTAACTAACTTTAAAGTGAGAGAATGCTTTATTTGCTTCAGCCATACGGTGAGTGTCTTCACGTTTTTTTACAGAAGCTCCTTCACCTTTTGATGCTGCAATGATTTCGCCAGCAAGTTTATCAGCCATTGATTTTTCTGAACGCTTACGTGAATAATCAATTAACCACTTCATACCTACTGCGATTTTTCGATCTGCAGGAACTTCAATAGGAATTTGGAAAGTTGCACCACCTACCCTACGGGCTTTTACTTCTACTGATGGCATTACATTGCCAAGTGCTTTTTTCCATACATCAAGACCACGCTCTTGCATTTTGCCTTCAACTTTGTCTAACGCATCATAAAAAATTGCGTAAGCAGTACTTTTCTTACCGCTCCACATCATATTGTTTACAAAGCGAGTTACCATCACGTCATTAAATTTCGGATCAGGTACTAGGATGCGTTTTTTAGGTTTACTTTTTCTCATATATATGAATCTTTCCTAATGTCTAATTATTTTTTCTTTGCTTTTGGATCTGCTGCTGCTTGTCCAGGTTTTGGCTTTTTAGTTCCGTATTTAGAACGCCTTTGGTTACGACCGGCAACACCTGCTGTATCCAATGCTCCACGTACAATATGGTAACGAACTCCCGGTAAATCTTTTACCCTTCCTCCACGCACCAATACAATAGAGTGCTCTTGTAAGTTGTGACCTTCTCCCGGGATGTAAGCGTTTACTTCATTTCCGTTAGTTAACCTAACACGTGCTACTTTACGCATAGCCGAGTTTGGCTTTTTAGGCGTAGTGGTATAAACACGTGTGCAAACACCTCTGCGTTGAGGGCATGAATCAAGTGCCGGAGATTTACTCTTGAATGAAACGTCTTGACGACCTTTTCTTACTAATTGTTGTATAGTAGGCATATTTTTAAATGCTTTAGCTTTTGTTAAAAGGACGGCAAAGGTAGATTGTTGTACCGAGCTAAGCAAGTGCCTGACAAAAAATATTTTAAAAAATATTCAATGCTGAGCGGGTTAGCTGGTCTAACCATCAGTCTTTACTATACTTTTGTTACCCTGTATAGTTATTATTGGGGTTGCGAAAGTAGGTGATTAATTTGACACCGCAAGTTTTTCCCAAAAAAAAGTAAAAAAAAGTCGAGCAACGTAGTTAGTTGCCCGACTTGAAGATCATTTTTGATCAACGGTTTATTGCTTAATGACTTTTATGGCTGGGCCATTATCCAGGGTTACAAAGTATATACCTGCCGACAATTCACTCATTTCAATGATTTGAATGCTGTGTGAGTTTTGTACTTCTTTGCTAAACATAACTTTTCCCGTGATATCGGTTACTAAAACGGTGTGGTTGCCAATTTCTCTTGCATAAACAGTAAAGTTATTGGTAAATGGATTTGGTGCTACCTCTACTTGAGTTTTTGTATCTGTAAAGTTCACTGCTACGGATGCACTAGTATATTCACTTCCATCCATATCTACCTGTACCAAACGATAGTAAACAGTATTATTTACAGAATTTGCTTTTGCTGCATCATCAACAAAAGTATATGTTAATGCACGTGTACTGTTTCCATTTACAGATAACGATGCAATATTGGTTACACTTTTGAAATTAACATTATCAGTTGAACGCTGTACCACAAAATGGCTGTTGTTAACTTCTGTTGCTGTGGTCCAGTTTAAAACGGCTGAATTTGATGCAACTTTTGCTGAAAAGTTAACTATTTCTACCGGTAGTGTTGTTCCTGATGCTACATTAAATACCCCGAACGATGAAATACCTGCAATATTTCTGGTATATGGACCAACGAAAGGACCTCCTGCTGAGCCTGTAGTACCAGGCAACCAATTGGTACCATTATATCTTGTAACATAACAAATTAACCTGATGAAACCAGAAAGCTCTTGATTAATACTCCATTGAAAATCAATGGTTGCGTTTGATCCTCCGGCCAATGCCTCATTTACAATCCATGAAACACCAACAACAGAACTAGTCACCTGGGTTGATAATACTGGAACATTATTAATATAATTTCTGTATGCCCCATTCTGCGCTTTAACTGAATAATTATCTGCAGTACCTGTGTTGGTAATGGTTATTGGGTTATAATTTGCAGTATTATGTCCTACTGGGAATAAAACAGCATTGGTTTTACCACCTAACCCAATATTATTTATTGTTAGGGTACCCGAACCGTTTGTAACAATGTACATATTGGATGATGCCCCGCTTATCAATCCTGAATTTCCTATTGTAATATTAAATGCTCCCAAAATTATTCTACCGTTTGCAAACTGAAGGGAATCATTTACCAGTAAATTGTTTGTAAGCGTAACATTATTTGCTGAGTTGATCCTCAATTTTCCTGTATAATTCCCTGCATTTAAAGTTTGTGTAGCAATACCAGTCATAACCATAAGTCCACCACTGTCTATTAGACTTCCGTTGTTTACAAAATTACCTACAATATTGAGCACACTATTTGACCCTTTTAATACAACACTTGCACCTGTTTGAATAGTTAAATTATTTACAAATACAGATGACGTTAATTCCGGCATTCTAGTAACCAAAGAAGGAATTAGCACATTAGTTGTTAAATTAGGTAATTGACCACAGCCCCAATTAGCAGCTGTGTTCCATGCTGTGCTTACATTTCCGGTCCAGATGCCTGGTGTTTCTACTGCTACATTAACAATATTGCTAAATTGCAAATCACATGAATTTGCAATAGCGCATCGTATAGTTGCACCCTGATAGGATGATGGGATATTTGATAATTGTAATGTATCATCTAATGCTCCAACGATATTTTGAAAACCTGTTCCCATGTTTATTTGCCACTGGAATTGTGTAGCACCGGATGCGCTTACCCAAACAGTTGCAGAACCACCCATACATGCATTAATTTGTGTTGGTTGAGGCTGTGAAATAATCGTGAGGACACTATTTACATTTAGGGTTGCTTGGGATGATATGAGATTGCCACATACACCACTAACCAAGCATCTAAATTGATGATTATTCATACCAGATGTAACAAATGATTGGGTATAGGATGGTTGATTGGCACCAGAAATAGGAACAAAACCTGAACCTGTGTTTCTTTCCCATTGATAAATTAGCTGAGTTCCAGATGCAGTAACGATGAATACCGCATTTTCACCTACACAATTTGATACAGATATTGGCTGGCTGGTAATTGTTGTGCTTGAACCAACGGTGAGCATAGCTTGTTGTGTAAATGCACTACCAGAGTTACTGCCGATAACACACCTATATTGTCTGCCGTTTAAAAGTGAATTAATTGCTGTAATGATAAGCGTATCATTTGTAGCGCCTAACATATTGGTCCACGTACCACCAATCCACTCTTGCCACTGATACGTAATGCCCGAACCTGTTGCCTCGGTTATAAATAAACCCGAATCGCCAACACAACGAGCTATTGCTTGTGGCTGTTTGTTGATTACAATAAAGTTGGATAAAGGTGATGTATTATCTGTAAGGGTGTATATACCATTTAATAGCGTTCGATTAGGCGTTGTGCAAAAATTAGATAACGGATATACCGTACTTAAAACACCAATGTTTGAATTCCATCCAGCACCAAAATTACCAGATGATCTCACATTTGAAACAGACAATATATTGCCAAGCAAGGTAGGCTTGAAACATTGTGTGATAGTATATCGACCTGCCCCAGATCCATATAACTCATATGTAGCATGAGCTGGTATACCTGTTGCACCTTGTGTATCTGGCACTCTGCTCGGGTAGTAGCGCATAAATAATTGAGAAGGCTGTACTGAAATAGAATCCCAATGGATGCGTGCAACGGTATCTTCTCCCAATACAAAATGTTGTGTAATTCCTACTGCAGGTATGGCTGGTACCGGAAAAATGATTGGTGAAAGTATGGTTGCAGATGGTGTTACTTCGAATGCACCAATATCCGGTGCGCCTTGCATACCGGTTGCGGGCCTAACAATTCCATTAATATCAACTGGAACCTGTGATAATCTATTTGCACGTCCATTTAATAACCAAACAGCTGTATCATTAGGATTTGGCATTAAATTGGTAAGAGAAGTAAATGGTGGACGATAACTAACTGAATTTTGTTCAAATCCAGGCATAATTTGTTTGAATAAACCTAGGCTACGCCCCGTTCCGGAAAGATTGATAAAATTATTACTGCTATAGGAAAAATAAAAATTATAATCAGCCTCTAATTGAGATGGAGAGGTTGGTGTTGATGAGTATTGAATGGTGGTAGCACCATTACCAACTACTATATTATTGAGAAACCGAACACCAATAAATTGTGCTGGATTTTGCAACAGGATATTACCATTCCCAACATGCACAGTATTGTTTGCAAAAATGAGATTTTGAAGTAAAGCGTTTGGCCCAATTACTAAATTCATTGTGCTACTACTTGCATTAAAAATATTATTGGTATATACCGCAGGATTTAAGACTGAATTACGGGAAAAGGTTATTTGAAAATTTAAATTCTTGGGACCAATTGTTTGTATTCTATTTCCTGAGAAAACAAAACCTGTATCATTGTATTGAAGAAGCTGTTGCGAAGTAGTTACTGTAGAAAACACTACACGATGAATCATCGTATTGTTTACAATTCTACAGTTGGCAGAATATTGCAAAGCGTAAAGTGAACCAAATGCAGCACTATCGAATAAATTGTTTTCAATTTGTACATTCTTAACACTGTATGTTGTGTTTAACCCAACTAATGCAAAACCAAAATATGAACCTTTAAAATAGTTATTGGTAAATCTGAGGTTATTACAATTTTGGCCACTTGAAAACACTGTGTATGATTGCGTATTCGTTCCATCAACACCAAAAATTGGCCCCCAAATGACACAGTTATTTATAAATATATTACTTGGACTTCCACTAAAAAACAATACCCTATTGCTCGTAAACCCATTTAGTTGTCGGATTGTTAAATTTTCTATGTTATAGTATTTACCAGTAATGGTAAAAACTTGTGGTGACATGGTAGCTGCTGAGGCAAACTGTAATTGAACAGAATCGCGATGACCTGCTTGAGACGTAATGGTTATCACATTATTTGCATCCATTCCCGGTATATCATCTAGTAAATAATTGTTGATATATACCCCTGACTTAATTGCCAAAGTAACTGGGCCACTAATGCCTCTTGTTTTGGCATCAGCTAATGCATCATTTATATCAAAATAATCCGATGGCTGGAAACCCAAAACATAGGTTCCTGACATTGGTGTTTTCAAAAGCAAATCTACCGTATCATTGTCTGAATTACCATCAGTACTAAAGTTAGGATTAGAAGTATATACTTTGAATGAATTAACCCCGTTGGGTACATTTACCCTATTTGTTCCTGTAAATGTTATCGTATCTATTTCGCAAGGCTGTAATCCCAAACCAGCGTATGCAATGCTGACTATTGCATTTGTGCCCAAGCGATAACTCGTATTGAAACTTGAAATAAATGAATTTCCTGCATTCTTTACAACAACTTTTACCTCTTGAAGACCTGTATCCACAGGAATAGATGGAGTAAGTAATCTCAAAACTTGCAGGTCATTAGAGAATGTAAAAAGCTCATCTGCTCCTATCATTGGTGGAGACATACGAGAAACACTATCAATATCAAGTGGGATAAGCCAAGTCAAATCTAACCCTTTTGGAATACATGCACTTTCTACATGAAGATCGGTATTACTTTTGTAATCGGGATTGATATTGTACGATGAATCACCTCCGGCAGTTGATGTTTTAAAATTACTTGAATTAAAAAGATTAGTCCCAACTCTCACTATGGTGGAATTACTTGTATTATAATATATGTTATGGTTTACATTTCCTGCAATAGGAACTGTATTTAAATTTGCTGGAATATGAGCTCCTGTAATGGTGGAAAATATATTATTTTTCACCTGTACATGAACTGAACCTGAACTAAAGAAACATGCATTATTTGCAACAGTACCTAAGCCTTGTTGCAAAACATTATTATGATACACCCACGTTCGTGAATTAGCCAAATCAAATACTCCGATGCCGTAAGTAGTGTTTGCATTTGTTGTGCTTACTACAAAATTATTGAAAATGAGATTGGGAGCATTAGCCAATGAATTACTGGAAGAATTAGCTATATAAATTCCGTTTTGCCCATAATTCCAAACACGATTGTATGCAATTACGTGGCCTCTGGATGTATTGCTATGCTGACAATTGGAAATAAAAATACCCTGTCCGTTATTTAAATTAAATCGGTTGGATAAAATATCAAATGGATTAAAAGCACTCAAAAGATAGAGGCCAAAAGAGTTATGATTTGTAAATTGATTATTTCGAATCAAAATACCTCGATTGAAAGCAATATTTCCTGCCCCGAACATAACGAATCCTTGATTTCCTGATTGCAAGATATTGCTGTCAATTGTAATACTGTCTGTCCTAACTTGTGACATACTGAATCCATTGGGGTTTGAAGTGATTAAGATATTAAACCCTGAACCTGTGCTGAAGTTAGGCAATTGCAACCTACAATTGGCAATTCGGGTACCTGTGCCTGCATTTGTAGACAAACTACCAATTACTGCTAAACATGTACCTGTTGAAGCATAATTAAGTACGGATAAATCTCGAACAGTAACATAGTTCACTCCATTAATGGTAAATACTGCTTGATTTAAAATTGAATTTTCAATAGTGACTAAATTTTGAGCAATACCTCTAATCGTTATTGGTGTTGCGCTGCTGTGTCCATTAATAGGGCCAGTTAAATTAACACGTTCGGTGTATACGCCTTGTTGAATAACAAATTCTGTAGGTCCTGCTATACCAGCTAATTGTAAAGTTGACATTGCTTGTGACACAGTATTAAAATTAGCACCCAATCCCCCAATAGTATAAGTCCCGTCTAAAGGTAAATAGCGAACTTGCTTTAAGGTGTCATTTACCCTATTGCTGTCAATACCGCCATTAGGAGATGCAACGTAAGCTGTGATTTCGTTTATATTTACGATTGGAATTTGTTGTCCGCTGGTAAAAGTTACTGAAAACGTGTCGCATGAAGATAGCGTTTGGGAGATGAATTGAGTATTGGGTATACTTCCATTGTGGACATATGAAGCTTCAAAAGTATTTATAGTGTTTGCACCATTGTTTCGGATCCTAAAAACAAAATCGCGTAATCCTGGAGTCAGTGGAGCACCTAAATTTGTTATCTCTGTTACTTGTAAATCGTTATTTGTTGAAGGCAATTCGTATGCTCCCAAGTCTGGTGCTGTGGTACTTCTAATGCTGCGATTTATATCAGTTGGAATTGTTGCTAACGGAATACCATTATTACAAGGATTCAAAGTATTTAGATTCGACAACCCAATAAAATCAGGATTTCTGTTGTATGAATTGGTATTGAAACCAAGATATCCTCGAAAATTGAAAGGGAAACGTGTTGCTCCAATAAATATCAAACCTGTGGCAGTATCGGGTCTATAAAAATTATTGTAATCCATGGTATCAATTGAAGTGGCTTGATTTACGTGCATTGCAAGTCCTAAACCAGTTGAGTTTCGAGAAAAATGATTATTAATTACACTAATTGAAGCTCCTGAGGCAATGTACAGTGGCGCACTAATTGTAGATGTACTTCCAGGTAAAGTGAGCTGTATTGAATTATGATAAATCATTAGCCCATTTGAATTCTGAATCTGAATACCGTAAGAATTAGTTTGAAGATTTTCACCTCCAATTGCATTATTGGATATACTGCTTTTGGGGGATGCCGGACTATTACTGTTTAATATTGAAATTCCAGATAAACCGAATCTTGTAATCGTATTGGAATTAACAGTAATGAATTTACCAAGACTTGGGTTTGCAGATAGTATGTAAATTCCAAATGAGGATGATGTTACATTTCTCATTTCAATTCTATTAAATGACACATTAGGATTAGTTGTTCCATTTACATAATATCCATATTGCAATGTGTTGTTTACAATGTTGTGTCTAAAAGTATTGTCTTCGCTATTGGCTGTTGAAGAGCTTGTATGAAAAAAACCTGACCAACCATTAGTAATGGTATTTGAGTCAATCTCTATTCTATCTACCTTACCTTGATTAATATAATTTGCTGAATTCCCACCCATTAAAATAGGGATATAATTTGTAGATGTAGAACTAGAAGCATCATCACCCGTTACCCTAATATTACAATTTCGTATTTTAATATCGGTTGCAGTACCATTTATTATTAAAGTATATGCGGTGTTCCCGGGAGCATTGCCTTGGCCTTGAATTGTTAAGTTTCTAAATACCAAAAACTTGCTTGCATTAATTAATATAGTATGTCGAGCAGTTGTGTTATTTCCAGGCGTCCAATCTATGATTGTATTATTTCTATTCTGACCTAAAAAAGTAACTGTGTTCATTGCATTAGCACCTTGAATTTCCTGATCAAATGCTAACTGCTCGGTGTATGTGCCTGATCGTATAAGAAAAGTTACCGGGCCACAAATACCTCTTAATTTTAATGCAGCCCATGCATCTGCCACAGAAACAAAATCAGGATTGATACCTCCTATTGTGTACGTACCTGTTGCAAATGCTGCATTTTTAACAATGGTAAATGTGTCATTAATACGTACTGTATCGGCAACTAAATTTGGTTGTGATGTCCATGCTTTGATTGTGCTAAATGCTCCAGAAAAAGCATAGGTGCCAAATGGAACAACTACAGTGCTAGAGCCAACTCCGCCTATGGTGTCTAATAATCCACTCCAACTTACAGGTAATTGTAAAGCACCATTGATACTCCAATTAACCTCAAAACTCGTTACCCTATTTCTTCCATAATTCAATACCCTAGCCAAAAGTGGTAATGGAGCTATGGTACAAACATTGGTTAGTGAATCTAGAGTCATGACACCAATATCATTATTTGATACACTTCCTCTAATTACTTGTATCTCCCTAAAATTTGGACTCGAACCTCCAATACTTGAAAAGCGCACACGTGAAGTTATAATTGTTGGAAAAGTGATGGAATCTGTAGAAGAAATTGTACCTGTATAACTCACAAATAATGTAACATAGCTTGTCCCATTCCAAAATTCAATATTCATAGAAGAGAATGGCCTATTGTCTTTATAGAATACTATTTTATTGATATTTTGAGGCTGTGACCAAACGTATTCTATGGATCCATTTGTAGCCACCCAGCCCCATGTGCCGCCAAATGGTGTTATCACATTGTCATTATAGTTTGTTGGCCCAAACGCACCAATACCGCCTGAAGTTTGCGAAACCGCTGCAATGAGCGCTAAATTTGTTTGCTGAGCTTTAGCATTAAAAGCAAACATTAAAAATAGAGTCAAACATATAATGTGATACGGTATATTTCCTTTCATGCTAATTTGATATAATTTCAAATTACGGAATATTTAATCATAACTAAATCTTAAAAAATGTCATTTTTTGTAATAAGAATATCATAAAGTTGCTATCTCAACTCCGTTTGTCCGTCTTGAATTAGATGATATCTTAGGACTTCACATAACGTTTGCCAAAATTGCATTAAATT